>SLAE01000140.1 GCA_007127015.1 Desulfonatronospira sp.
ACAGATTTTGGAGTATCTTTTCCGGATTTTCCCGGTTGTATTACCGCTGGGCAAACCGTGGACGAAGCCAAGGACTCAGCCCAAGAGGCACTTGCACTTCATGTAAAAGGAATGATTGATGACGGGGATGAATTGCCGGATCCATCCAAACTTGAAGATATTATGGCCGATGCGGACTACTCTGATGCCGTCGCATATTTGGTAGTCTCTATTCCTGATGCCAAGCCTCGTACCGTAAGGGTGAATATTACTGTGCCGGAGATGACTCTTAGACAAATTGATGCAGCAGCCAAAAAAAGGGGAATGTCAAGATCATCCTTTCTCGTTCATCTTGCAAAAAACGCGATTCATTCAAATCATTCGCATCCATCGACATAGCGCTCATTTCGAAATAACACCACACATCAGATGCGGCGGACACTAAGAACACTATGCAGCAGAGTGGTTCGCTATTCGCCGTCGAGTGAAGCGACATCTATCCTGAAGAATCGATGGTAAGCCCACCTATTTATCTTCCCGATACAAAATACGTGCTGGCATTCTAACTTTCAATTGGACTTACCGGTTTTCCTCCTTGTATGGTAGATTATACCACACTATTTCTGAAGAAACCTGTTTTGAATCATATAGATGAAGTTGAGGAAAACAAAGATGATATGCATCAGTTGCATCCAAATGACTGGAAAAGTTAATGGCTTTGACTTCATAAACTAGAATTTTGCAGTATAAACTTTCAGCAGCAAGTCACTGATGAGCCTCAGTGTTTTTTAGAAGAGACAACAATATAGGCTCGGAGATTGTAGGTGAGAACCAGAAACATTTTTGCTGTTCCTGCCGGAATTGTGGTGGTGGGGATTATTATCGGCGTGCTGGCTCCTCTGCTGGAATTTCTCGGAAACCCTGGCAACATGGGTATCTGTGTAGCCGGTTTCGGTCGGGATATTGCCGGCGCAGTAGGCTTACACCAGGATACAGCGGTCCAGTATATGCGGCCAGAAATTCCGGGCTTTGTACTTGGATCATTGGCAGCCTCGCTTATCTTCAGAGAATTCGATCCAAGAGGTGGATCTTCGCCCATGACCAGATTCGTTCTGGGCATGACAGCCATGATCGGGATGCTCATCTTTCTGGGTAGTCCTTGCCGGATTGTTCTGCGTCTTTCAGGCGGTGACGGAAGCGCTTTCTTAGGTTTTCTGGGTTTCGTGGCCGGGGTTTATATAGGCACGCTTTTTTTCAGAAAAAGTTTTAATCTTGGCCGCAGTTACGGACAATCAACAACAACAGGACTTGTCCTGCCCATGATCATGCTGGGTCTGCTGGCGCTTAGGTTCATATATCCTCCTCTGGAAGACGGATATCAGAATGGAGTTCTCTTTTACTCTGCGTATGGATCAGGTGTCTTTTATGCTCCCCTGGGCATATCACTCAGCATAGGCCTTGCTGTAGGCTTTCTCGCGCAGAGAAGCCGTTTTTGCGCAATAGCGGCTGTCAGAGATCTGATACTGTTCAGGCATGTTCCGCTCACATTGGGACTTCTGGCGCTTTTGATCACAGCATTTGCAGTCAACCTGAGCCTGGGGCAGTTCCATCCCGGTTTTGAAGGCCAGCCGGAAGCACACAATCTTTTTTTGTGGAACTTTATCGGAATGCTTACGGCAGGACTGGCTTTTGCCCTGGCAGGCGGCTGTTCAGGCAGACAATTGTTCATGTCCGGTGAGGGAAACAGTGATGCCGCGGTGTTTGTGCTGGGCATGCTCGCCGGGGCTGCTCTGGCCTACAACTGGGGACTTGCCGGTACATCTGAAGGACTTGGACCGAATGGAGCTATAGCGGCCATTACTGGGCTGGTTGTCTGTCTGGGAATAGGCTTTGCAAATTTAAAAAAAAGACAGCCAAAAGGCTGTTGACCATTACGGCTGTCTTGAGCGCCTTATGAGATGCTTCCGCATAAGATGAGAGAATATCTAACAAAAAACTTTCAGGGAACTCTGTTAAAGTTCAGATTTTTTCTTCATATAGAAAATAATAATCCTTTATCTGATAAAACATAGAAAACGTGTATTGGACACTTTCCTTTTGTACAAGTAAAAATTTGACTGATTATATGAAATCTTCAGGCAAGCGACCATGAAGCATGTGCGGATGTTTGATAAGTGCAGAACGAAAAGAAGATTTTTCTGCAAAAATTAAAACAATTTAATAAAATAAGTATATATGATTTGACTGCAAAAAAACCATTTTTGCAGTTTCAGGAGTCAGGTGTCAATAAAAATAAAGAGTTAACGCTTGTTTTTCTGAAATACTGACTTCCCGACTTTTGCAGGCACGTCATATATTGCTGATCATCAGAGGACATAATGGCCAGAATCGTAATTGTTGGGGCTGGTATCGGAGGAGTTACCATGGCCTTCGAAATGAAGAACATTGTCCAGTCCAGCCACGAAGTAGCTGTGATTTCTGATGCATCAACCTTTAATTTTGTGCCTTCAAATCCTTGGATTCCTCCAAGATGGCGCAGGCCTGAAGACATCAAGGTTGAACTTGCTCCTGTAATGGAAAAAAAAGATATTGCTTTTATTCATAAGGCAGCCTCTAAAATTGATCCTGATAATAATCAGGTTGTACTTGGAGACGGCTCCTGCCTGTCCTATGATTATCTTATCCTTGCAACTGGGCCTAAACTGGCTTTTCATGAAATTCAAGGGTTGGGTCCTGACGGTTTTACTTCAGCAATCTGCCATGTCGACCTTGCTTATCAGGCGGCCATGGAATGGAGAAAACTGATGGATGATCCAGGACCGGTAATAGTTGGAGCTGTGCAGGGAGCTTCCTGCTTCGGTCCGGCTTATGAGTATCTTATGATCCTGGAAACAGAACTGCGAAAG
>SLAE01000173.1 GCA_007127015.1 Desulfonatronospira sp.
AATAACTGCTTCGGCATCACCGTTCCAGCAATCATCAAGGTTTATTTGTTTGTTCAGGACAAAAATTCCCGGGATTTCGAGATATCTTCCTTCAGGATATTTCCGGACCAGATCCTGGCCGGAATCATGGTCAAGGCGGGTGACCAGCACGGGACTTTGCTTCCTGGAAAGATTCTCCACCGCGCTGTAAAGCTGTTCTCTGCTTTTCCCCGTGCCGAAGACAACCTCGGATATTCCCGTGCGGATTCCTCGGTCCAAGTCAAGAGTTAAACAGTGTTCTGTCTCCAGAAAAGGCTCAAATCCAATTTTATCAACAGCCTGATCAACAGTTATGTTGCCGCGGATCAGTTCGTTCAAGATGCCTGCCAATTCCTTTCTCAGCATGAATTATGCTCCACTTGATCTGGATCGATTGATTTTTTAGGGCTTTTTGTCCACGGTATCTGTTAACTGATTATATTCAGAAATCGCAGGCATGCAAATATTTAATATGGAAGTAAGTATGTTTGCTTTTATGAAAAGGAAAAATATTTTCAGCAAGAACTTGGTTGAAAGATTTTGCAAAAATTTCCAATTAATTAAGGTTGGTATGCTGCACAGATCGTAAATCTTGATTTGGGCTTCTTTGCTTATTATGAAGTCAATCCAAGAGGGCAGGCAGGTGTTATTTGCAACATGTTATATGCCGACGGTTGTTTTTGTGATTGTAAACATGAAAGCCATAACCTATCATCAGCAGACTTCCTCTGACACAAGTTAATCAATTCAAGGAGAATGCATGTCTGTTTTAAACCCCCAAATTATGAACTATCTGGAGAAAGCTTCCTGGATCAGGCGTATGTTCGAGGCAGGCAGCGAGCTTAAGCAGAAATTCGGACCGGAAAATGTCTATGATTTCAGTCTGGGCAATCCTGATCTTCCTCCTCCACCTGAAATCGCTGAAGCGCTTGAAGATCTGGCCAAATCAGCTCATAAGCCTTACGCGCTTGGATACATGCCCAATGCCGGGCTGCCGGAAGTGCGCAGGGCTGTGGCTGAAGCAGTCTCTAAAGAACAGAAGATAGACCTGAACCAGGACCATCTTATTCTCACCTGCGGGGCAGCAGGCGGATTAAACGCTCTGTTTCGTGCTGTACTAAGCGCTGGAGATGAAGTGCTTTGTCCTGCTCCTTTTTTCGTTGAATATTCTTTTTATGTACAGAATTTCCAGGGGGTTTTTGTCCCGGTGCCGGCAAGGCCGCTAAGTTTTGATCTGGATTTGGACGCTATGGAGAAATTCATTACTCCCAGGACCAAGGTTGTGCTCATCAACTCTCCGAACAATCCAACCGGACAGGTTTACGACCTGGAAACACTGAAAAGACTGGCAGAAATCCTGGAAAAGAAGGGCAAAGAGTTTGGCCGGCCCATACTTCTTGTTTCCGATGAACCATACCGGTTTTTAACTTATGATGAAACAGTGGTTCCCTCGATTTTAGCACTTTATCCATTCAGTCTGGTGGCGAGTTCATATTCCAAAAGTCTTTCTCTGGCCGGAGAAAGAGTGGGATATCTTGCGGTGCACCCCGAATTTCCAGGAGGTGATGAACTGTTGCAGGGCCTGAACCTGACCAACCGGATTCTTGGTTTTGTTAATGCCCCGGTCATCGGGCAGATCCTGGTGGAAAAGGCCCTTCATGTTACTGTAGACAAAAAAATTTACGCTGCTAGAAGAAAAGCCATGGCTTCTGTTTTATCTGAAGCCGGGTTAAAGTTTTCCCTGCCCAAAGGAGGCTTTTACTTTTTCCCAATGGCTCCGGAAAGAGATGATTTAAAGTTTGTCAGGGATCTGCTTGAGGAAAATATTCTGGCTGTGCCTGGCTCGGGGTTTGGCTATCCGGGTTTTGTGCGTTTTTCCTTCTGTCTGCCTGAAGAGGTAATCTACAGATCCGGTTCGGCACTGGCCAGAGCAGTGATCGGATAGGGTATTAGAATATTATTTTTGGCTGTGATTTTTACGGTGTAACGATAATTTGATATTCGATTATTCTGAATTAGAAAATCAGAGACAGCTTGACTTCTGTTTTTCAGCAGGTTAAAAAGTATAGTTTTTTTATAAGCTTTTTTAGGCTGTCTATATATTTAACTAATTAATTTAGCAATTACAAGTTATTATTCTGTTGGCCAATTTACCAGAAGACTGGAGATGGCATTTTTTTAAAAACATAGACAGCATTTTAACATTCATAAAAAAATACGGATAAATATCTAATTCCCGGGATAATTAAATTCAGATGTTCGACAGTTTATCTGAACGGTTGAATACCGTATTCAAGAAGCTCAAAGGACATGGCCGCCTGGATGAGCAAAATATCCAGGCAGGCATGCGCGAAGTCCGTCTGGCGCTTTTGGAGGCTGACGTCAATTACAAGGTGGTCAAGGACTTCACAAGGCGAGTGCAGGAGCGGGCTCTTGGTCAGGAGGTTCTAAAAAGCCTTACTCCAGGTCAGCAGGTGATCAAGATTGTAAAGAGCGAGCTTGAGGAGTTGCTCGGGGGTGAATACCAGGGACTGGATCTTAAGGCCAAGCCTCCGATAGTGATTATGATGGTTGGCCTGCAGGGATCCGGCAAAACCACTTCCGCAGGCAAACTGGCCCTTTATCTGCGAAGTAATAAATATTTTCCCTTTCTTGTACCTGCAGACGTTTACCGTCCTGCGGCAATAGATCAGCTGCACAAGCTGGCCAAAGAACTGGATATTCCTGCTTATCCTTCATCTTCCGGAGACAATCCCGTGGATATATGCGAGCGAGCTCTTGAAGAAGCCAGGCTCAATGCACATACAGCTGTGATTATAGATACGGCCGGACGTCTGCACATTGATGAAAACCTGATGCAGGAACT
>SLAE01000151.1 GCA_007127015.1 Desulfonatronospira sp.
TCTATGAAAAACATGGGTCTGTGCTTGCGTTTTTTGAGCACATCCCGGAGGTCGCCGGCCCGGATGATGGCTGAGGATGATCCTGTGGAGCTGATGATGATGTCCGCCTGGGGAAGGAATTTGAAGATATCCTCCAGACACAGAGACTGGCCTTTAAACCTTTTAGCCAGTTCCACGGCCCGTTCCAGGGTGCGGTTGGCCACAAAGATTTCCTTGAGTCCGTTGTTTAAAAGATGCAGGGCCGCCAGCTCGGCCATTTCCCCCGCGCCTATGAGCATGGCCCGGTGCGCGTTCAGATCGCCGAAGATTTTTCTGGCCAGTTCCACCGCGGCATAACTGATGGAAACCGCGCTTGAGGATACAGCAGTCTCGGTACGGGTTCTCTTGGCTGAAGAAAAGGACTTATGCAGCATGCGGTTGATTATAACTCCGGTGCTGCGCTCCTCCACCGCCTTGCGGTAGGCGTCCTTGAGCTGGCCCAGAATCTGGGGCTCACCAAGGACCATGGAATCCAGACTGGCGGCCACGGAAAACAGGTGACGCACTGCCTCTCGATCGGTATAAAAATAGATGTGCCTGCTCAGCAGGTCCTGGTCGGTTCCGCAGAATTTCGACCATGCTTTGAGTACTTTTTCCCGGACCTGATCCTGATCCTGTGTGCCCACGCACAAAACTTCCACCCGGTTGCATGTGGAAAGCACCAGAGCCTCCAGCACCGGGCCCTCGTTTTCCAGCAGGTTTCGGGCAACCGGATTGAATCCGGTCAAGGCGAACTTTTCCCGGATTTCCACCTCAGCTGTTTTATGATTGAGGCCGAAAAGGTAAATCTTGTGTTCCATCAGGGTCTTAAGCTGTGATGCGTTTCCGTGAAAAAATTGATTCCGACAAATGAAATCAGAGAAAGTACAAAAATTAAAATGGCCAGCTGAGCCGGCTTCTTGCCCTTCCAGCCTCCGGTGGCCCGTTTATGAAAAAGCCAGGCAAACACGAACCAGATTCCCACGGTAAAAATCTCTTTGGGATCCCAGGTAAAGATGGTCCTCCAGGTGAACGCGGCCCAGATGAATCCGGCCAGAGTGCCCAGAGTGAACAAAGGAAAGCCAATGAGCACGGCCCAGTGGTTGGCCCGGTCAAAAGTACTCAGGGACGGCAGGTCCCTGGCCACATTGCCCAGCCTGGATTTGGATTTGATTTTGCGGTCCAGGTGCACATAAGCCAGTCCCGCTCCAAAAGCCATGGCCATAAGAGCAATGCTTACGAACAGGGAACCGATGTGCAGTCCGAACCACAGACCCTGCAGCAGCCCGGGAACAGGCAGAGTTGCCGGAGAAATGGCCAGGGACCAGGTGAAGATCAAAAGAGCCAGGGGCGCGGCGATGAGGGAAAGAAACTTGAGCTTGAGCCTCCACCACAGCAGAAGAAACATGAGCAGAAAGGTCCAGGCCAGCAGGCTTATATAGAACTGACTCTGAGTCAGCACCTCGCCAAGACCCAGAGCGTACTTGAGTCCCAGGTCCACGCTGTGCAGCACAAAACCGGTCAGAGTCAGGCTGACGGACACGTCCTGAATCTTTTTTCTGGAATAGATGAGTCCGACCAGAAAGCTGATCGCCCCGGACAGATACAGCAGGGCGATGAAAAGATCGAGTATCCTAAGTGAGAGCATCGATCAACCCGTTGATATTGTTGTGTATGTCGGAAGGCAGAATGCGCTTTAATTCTTCACGCACCCCCTGCCTGTTCCTGTTGTCCAGATGCAGCATAATCTCGGAATCGAGTATGCTTTCAAAAATTTCTCTGTTGGCTTCCTGCGCAAGACCAAGAGGCAGAACAAGCTCCCTGACCCCGGACATCAGCCGGGCAAGAAGAGCGTATTCAGGACCGTATTTTTCCATGAGCTCCTTTTTAATCTTCGCGCTCAGTGCCGGACTTGCTCCGCAGGTGGATACCGCCAGAATAAGATCTCCCCTGTCCAGGACCGCGGGCAGGATAAAATCACCCTGTTCCGGATCTCTTGCCGCGTTGCACCAGATTTTCCGCTCTCTGCAGGCCCGGACAACGCCCGCGTTTGTTTCGGAATCACTGGTGCAGGCAAAGACCAGATCACAGCCCAGCACGTCTTCCGGCACAAACGTCCTGGCCTTGAAGACCATATTGCCTGAATCCGCGAAAGCATCTTCTTTCAGGCCCGGATCAACGACAATGATTTTTCCGGCGGAACATCTATCAAGAGTATTGATCTTTCTGCGTCCCACCGGACCCGCTCCGACCACCAGGCAGATTTTGCTTTTCAGATCCAGAAACAGCGGGAAATAACGCAATACTGTACTCCATAAACAAGAATATGTAAATGAAAGGAGGTTAAACGGGCTCGTCTTTGGCTCGGCCTTTACACAACTCCCGATATTCTCAGCACCCTTATTCCTTCCATCCCGGGCATGAAGAAAGAGCCGCGGAGTTTATGCGGCGGCATTTTCATGTATTCACAGGACGCAACCGGAGACTGGCCTTACCTTCCCCACAAAGCGCGGGAAAGATCCGCAGGTTTTTCTTAATCCACGGGCTTATGCCTTCATAAGTGGCACATCTTATTATCTATGTCCACCTATTGCAAGGACTTAAGCCCTGGATCGATCTTGTTAAATGTACTGAATATGTCAGGTATGGATAACAGCCGCTGGCTGTTCAAGCGCATATGCCCTTTTCTGATATTTTCCGGCATCTAAAGTAAGGCTTGTGCAGTCACGCATGTCGGCTTTCTGACACCGGCAAAGCAGGAACATGCAAGCCATCCTAATAACAATTGAAATATTTTTCGATTTTTTTCAGTAAA
>SLAE01000005.1 GCA_007127015.1 Desulfonatronospira sp.
GGAGGTCATTGCCGCCATCCAGCCCCACGATTCTCCGGAACGCTTCTGTAAGCTTGGAGCAGAGGTCTTATTCGGCAGGGCTGAATTTATGGATGAGCATCAGGTGCTTATTGCCGCAAACGACGGTACAACCAGAAAAGTAACAGCCAAAACCTGGGTTCTGGCCACGGGGTCTGTGCCCGCTGTTCCGGATCTGGATGGTCTTGATCAAACTCCTTATCTGACCAACCGGGAAATTTTTTATCTGGATGAACTGCCTTCTTCGCTGGTTATCCTGTGCGGCGGATCCATTGCCGTGGAAATGGCCCAGGCATTCGCCAGACTGGGCTCCTGTGTGCAGGTGATCCAGCGCAGCAGCCAGATACTGTCCGGAGAGGATCCCGACATGTCCGCTGTGGTACAGTCTGCTTTGGAGCGGGATGGAGTGAAGTTTCATCTGGATACTCAGCTTCTGCGCGTCAAGGACCTGGGAAGTGAAAGGGAAGTGATCTTCAAAGACAATAGAGGCCTGGAAACTTCCGTGCGGGGCAAATCTCTCCTGCTGGCTCTTGGCAGAAAGGCTGATATTGAAGGACTGAACCTGGATAATGCCGGAGTGGCTTATGATGACAAGGGTATACATGTTGACCGGAGAATGCGCACAAGCAATAAACACATATTTGCCTGCGGTGATGTTACAGGAAAGTATCAGTACACCCATGCAGCGGGTTACGAGGGCGGGGTGGTGGTGACCAACGCGGTTTTCCATATACCCCGCAAAGCTGATTATACCTGGATGCCTGTAAGCACCTACACTGACCCGGAATTTGCTGGTCTGGGACTGAATGAGGTCCAGGCCGGGGAGCAGAATATTGAATACACCTTGTGGACGGAGAATTTCGCTGATAACGACCGCAGCATGGCTGAGGGAGAGTCCCTGGGAAAGATAAAGCTGCTGCTGGACAAAAAGGACAACCCTCTGGGAGTGCGTATTGTCGGATCCAGAGCAGGGGAACTGACATCAGAATGGGTGGCTGTATTGAACGGCAAGGTGAAGCTTTCGGCAATGATCAAGGCTGTTCACCCTTATCCCACCCTGGCCGAAATAAACAAAAAAGTGGCCGGTCAATATCTGAGCGAAAAGATATTCTCAGACAGGGTCAGGAAGACCCTGCGTTTTTTTTTCGGTTTCAAGGGCAGAGCCTGCTGAATGTTAGTTGCTTCTGCTTAAATACTCACACAAAATACAAGAACCACGCGAACCACGCGAACCACTCGAACGATCGCAGCTCACCTTAGACTTTTTTTATATGAACTTTATATTAAATAAAGACTGGATAATTCAATATTAAAATCAGAAACAAGGAGAAAACAGATGAAGCCATTGGCAATAAAGCTGTCTGCAGTTCTGTGTTTCTGCTGCCTGTTTTTTTTCTCAAGTTATGGAACAGGCACGCTCATGAGCATGAACCATGATCACGCGCACACGGAACACGACCATGAACATCAGGTGCACAGCGAATTCGATTTTCTGGCAGAGATGATCCCTCATCATCAGGAGGCTGTGGACAGTTCGCGAGAGATAAAGGACATAACTGATCGTCCCGAGCTGCGCGATTTTGCCGCTGAAATCATCCAGGTTCAGAAAGAGGAAATCCAGAAAATGCGGGAATGGCTTGAACTCTGGTATCCTGACAGGGATGTCCAGCCCCTGTATCAGCCCATGATGCGTGATATTGAGGGACTGACGGTGGAAGAAGCGGAAAAAACTTTTCTGGAAGACATGATCCTGCATCACGAAATGGCGGTAATGAAGGCCCGCGATCTTTTAGATAAGCGTCTGGCCCGCCATCCGGAATCAAAAGACATGGCCATCTCCATTATAGAGGCACAGGAAGAGGAGATCGAACTGATGCAGAAATGGCTTGATGAATGGTTTTAAAGTCACATGAGCCTGCAGCAATAAAAGGTAAACATTTGAGCTGTATACTTCGGCCCTGAATCAAATATATTTATAAAACCGGGTAAGAAATATGAATTCGGAAAAATAGTCATCAGAATCCGAACAGACAAAAAAAGTCACCTTAGAATGTTCCGGGCATGTGTTCCGATCACCGCGCCGGAATCATCAGGGACAGCCTGAATCACCTGGAGGGCGTTGCCGAGATTAAAAACATCATTTGATTCCGTCGCGCCTCATTTCTTCCTCGTCAGCCGCACTGCTAAGAGTTCCCGGCGGGTTTTCGTACCAGCCTGGATCCCTGTCATAATCTGTGACTCTTTCCCGGACTTTGAGGATGGTGAACATTCCCCCCATGGTGATATAGTCGTGAGGCCCAAAGGATCCGACCATGGGGATGCTGTTTCGGGGTACGTCCATATGGCCCATTTCCACATGCTCTCCGTGATCGTCCATTCCCCGGTGTCCCATGGTCATATATCCGGGGAAGAATTTCTGCATGCGCTGATTAATAAAATGCATATGCCCAGAAACAGTTTTTTCATTATTTTTCCCTTCAATGAATAATAAACACCCCTTTTTGCTTATCAACAGGAAATATATTCATTCATAATTCGAAAGATTCGAATCCGAGCCAGCCAGCACAAACATTGACAGCTATACTTAAGTAACTATGCATCCTGAAATATAAGATCGTTTTAAACTCCCAGGCTGCTGCGTCTTTGCTCCTGGTGATGCTGTGAGGTAAGAATTTTGGACCCTCATGTTTTTTGCGTGATGGAGCAGGGATTTTTTTAACAGATTTATAGTTCGTGTCTGGTCCACAGGCATGGAACCGGGATAATATTTAAAAAACAGGCCTGATATATGCTTCCGCACAGA
>SLAE01000061.1 GCA_007127015.1 Desulfonatronospira sp.
GCTTCAGCGGGGGCAAGCAAAAAAGTCCAATATGGAACTTAATCTCTACGCCTTGAGAACATTTCGCGAAGTGGTGGATATGGGCAGCTTTTCCAAGGCGGCCAACAATCTTTTCCTTTCCCAGCCCGCGGTGAGCCTGCAGGTCCAGAGTCTGGAAAACTATTTTCAGACACCTCTGCTGATCAGGGGCAGCTCCGGCAAGATCAAGATGACCCGGGAAGGACATATGCTTTATCAGCATGCAGCCAGGCTTGTGGAGTTTCAAAGCGAGCTTCTGCAGAGCATGAACAAGAGCGCCAACCAATTTCTGACCCGCTTCAGGCTGGCCGCCTGCTTTATCGCCGGCGAACATATCTGCCCTCAAATGCTTGACGCGTTTCAGGTAAAGTATCCGGATACCCGCCTGGTATTGAACATCTTGAAATGTGAAAAGATTTTTAAGGGTCTGCTCAGTGGAATATTTGACATCGGCATCACCGGAACCCCTCCGACCCATAGTGCCCTGGATAAATTAGAAATGGTACGGGTTCCCCTTGATCTGTTCATGACAGGGAAAAAAAAGAATGTGCCGGATGAGCTTTCCATACACGATCTGCTGGAAAATCCACTGGTTTTAAGGGAAGAGGGCTCAGGGGTTCATAATGAATTTCTTGGATTCATCAAGCAGCATCGTCTTTCACTTAGACATTTCAAGTACATATGTTTTTCTGAAAGCAATGAGGCTATCAAATCCATAGTCAAGTCAGGCATGGGTTTTTCTCTGCTGCCCCGGTTCATGATCAGAGAGGAACTTGAAAAACGTGAAATTTCACTGATTAAGCTCAAGGAAGGAACCCTGCAGCTTAGTCTGTATCTTGTTTTCCGTAAACAGGAGGAACTTCCTGAATTCTGGACCAGAGTGACTGATTTCATAACCTGCCAAGTCAGAAAAATGACTATGCCCGCATAATTTCCCGCAAAAGAACTTGCACTTGACAGGAAAATAGCGGATAATTTATCAGTTTTTATCTGCATTCCAGCCGATATCAAAGAAACCTTGCTCATGAAATCAAGACTTCACCTCCCTGCCCGGACAGCCCATCAAGGCTGTTCATGGCCATTCACGCGCAAAATAAGTCTTGATCAAGGGATTAAATAAACAGTGGTGCCTAACCCCCCCGCGAGTTCAAAATACGCCCTCTGGGTGGAAGATCTGCACAAGAATTTCGGAACCCTGCATGTTCTGAAAGGTGTGTCCCTGACCGCCCGTGAGGGTGACGTGATCACCATGATCGGGTCCAGCGGATCAGGCAAAAGCACTTTTCTGCGCTGCATCAATCTACTGGAGATGCCTTCATCAGGGAATATACATGTTGGCGGTGAACATATCCGTTTGCGCATGGACAGGCGGGGCAAGGCTGTGCCGGAGGACAACAGACAGGTTGATCGCATCCGGACCAGGCTGGGCATGGTCTTTCAACATTTCAACCTGTGGACGCACATGACGGTGATCCAGAATGTCATAGAGGCGCCGGTCCATGTGCTGAAGAAATCCAAAAAAGAAGCCCGGGAGCTGGGTATGGCCTATCTTGAAAAAGTGGGCATAGCTGACCGGGCCGGTTATTATCCGGCACAGCTTTCAGGAGGACAGCAGCAGCGCGCGGCCATTGCCAGGGCGCTGGCCATGGAGCCGGAAGTTCTTCTTTTTGATGAACCGACCTCAGCCCTTGATCCAGAACTGGTGGGAGAAGTCCTCAAAGTGATGCAGGATCTGGCCAGGGAAGGACGGACCATGATTCTGGCAACCCATGAAATGAGCTTTGCCAGGGATGTTTCAACGCAGGTCATATTTCTGGACAGCGGAGTGATAGAAGATCAGGGGCCCCCGGAATATCTGTTTCAAAATCCCGCATCTGAAAGATGCAGGCGTTTTCTGGCCAGGTTTTTCTGATTTAGTAGACGTTAAAATTGAACATACAATTAACTGCAAACACACAAACGGAGGAAACATGAATCAGATGGCAAAAATTGGTACGCTGGTCCTGCTGGGCATTTTTCTGCTGGCCACTGTAGCCCTGGCGCAGGACAAGGTGCGCATCGGCACTGAGGGAGCCTATCCTCCCTTCAATTACATCGACAGGGATGGTAATCTGCAGGGCTTTGACATAGACATAGCCAAGGCCTTGTGCGAAGCCGCGGACCTGCAGTGCGTGTTCGTAACCCAGAGCTGGGACGGAATTATTCCCGCTCTGCTGGCCAGACAATACGACGCGATCATCGCCTCCATGAGTATTACCGAGGAGCGCAAGAAAAGAGTGGACTTCACGGATAAGTATTACCAGACCCCGGCCAGATTCGTGAAGCACAAGGATAGAGATATCGAAATTTCCGATGAAGGATTGAAGGGGTTGTCCGTGGGTGTACAGCGGGCTACTGTCAGCGCCAACTTCATTAATGACAATTTCTCGGATGTGCTGAATATCCGTTCCTACGCCACCCAGGAAGAAGCCAATATGGACATGGTATCCGGCCGGGTTGATCTGCTGTTCGCGGACGCTGTTGTTCTGCAGAGCGGCTTTCTGGACACTGATGCCGGACAGAACTATGAATTTGTCGGCCCCAGCTATACGGATGAGGAATGGTTTGGGGAAGGCATCGGCATTGCCCTGCGCAAGGGCGAGGATGAGCTGAGAGAAACCTTTAACCAGGCCATTCAGACCATCCGCGAAGACGGAACCTATCAGAAAATTAATGACAAATACTTCGACTTCGACGTCTACGGCGACGAGTAGGCTATAACTTCTTCCAAACAGGCCGGATGCC
>SLAE01000041.1 GCA_007127015.1 Desulfonatronospira sp.
TAATCCGCTCAAAAGGCTTTTCTACCTTAATGGTTCTGCCTCCCTGGTCCTGAATGCGGTTATGATCCAGAATCTTCATTTCCTGAGCCAGGGAAAGACTGCTGCAGGTAAACAGTAAAAGTACGCTCCAGAAAAAAATTTTTATTAAGATAGGCATGTTTTTGTTCTCAGTTATCAGCCTGCCACGCGCTTCACGTGATTATTGGTTATTAAAGTGTTCTCTTTTTTTATAACTGTATGCGTAAACAGGTTCCGAGATTTTTCCGAACGTCCGTAAAAACTCCCTCCAAGGCAGACTAAATCAAAATTTCGGCAGTGCCTGAGCTGTCAAGCTGCTGAAGAGATAATTATTTTATGGAAACTCAGAGGGTTAATGGATTTTGATTAAGTCTGCCTAAGTCGCTCAGACAGTTTACGACCTTTCGGCCAAACCCCGGAGCCTTCTGGATTATCAGCTTAGAAAAAATCCTTGCACTTTTTTTGGACTCAGGTTTTTTATATTCCAAATTCAGGATCCTTTCACGACAAGGGCGTAATCTCGCTTCGCTCCGAAATTCCAGCATTCCAGCATTCCAGCATAAGAAATCATATTCTGAAAACCACCTGTGTGGATCCGGCATAGTCATCATAGTACACCCTGGACCGGACATCGAAGACACTTTTCAGAGTTTCAGTGGTCAGCACCTCCCGGGTGGGACCGCTCAGCACAATCCGCCCCTGTTTGAAAAAAATCAGTTCATGGCAAAAAGAGGCGGCAAGATTGATATCCTGAAATACCGCAAAAACAGTGGTCTTATCTTTTTCATTTCTATTTCTGACCAGCGAAAGAAGGTGCAGGCCGTGCTTTATATCTAGGCTGGCCGTGGCTTCATCGAGTATAAGCACCGGAGTGTTCTGAACCAGTGCCCGGGCGAAAACCACTCTCTGGCGTTCTCCGCCGCTCAGTTCGGTGACCATCCTGTTTTGAAACCTGATCAGACCGGTCTGGTCCATGACCTCCCGGACCAGGTCCAGGTCTTTTGTTCCGGGTGAGGAAAATCTGGATAAAAAAGGGTATCTGCCCATAAGCAGCACTTCCAGGACCTGGAAAGGAAAATTCAGCCTGTAGTCCTGAGGAACCAGAGCGATTTCCCTGGAAATTTCTTTTCGTGAAAAAGCATGAAGTGGTTTTCCTCTGTATTCAATTGTTCCTCCGGAAGGTTGCTTGTGCCTGATGAGCAGGTCCAGCCAGGTGGTCTTGCCGCTTCCATTCGGACCCAGGATGCCGTATATCCTGCCCTGAGGAAGTTCTATGCTTATGTCCTCAAGGATATCTTTACCCCGCAGGCTGAAATAAATATTTTTCATGCTGAATGCCATGCTCATACCCTGAACTGCATCTGACGCTTACGGAATATATAGCAGAAAAATGGCCCTCCAATGAGAGCTGTCAGCACACCTATGGGAACTTCAGCCGGAAGCATGGTTCTGGTCACAGTATCTGCCGCCAGCAGAAGCAATGCCCCGCATAAAAGACTCACCGGCAGAAGGCTTCTGTGTTCCGGTCCGGTAAAGGAACGCATCATATGCGGCACCAGGAGCCCGACAAAGCCGATGATTCCGGATATCGACACACATACCGCCGCCACAAGCGAGGCGGTGACCAGAAGAATAATTCTAAGCCTGGAGGTATCCACTCCCAGAGAAGCCGCCGCCCTGCTGCCCAGGCAGATCAGGTTCAAATCCCGGGAATAGAACATGAAGACAAGAAATCCCAGAAAAACCAGGGAGGAAGTCAGGACGACCTCTGGCCAGGTGCTGGCCGCAAAACTTCCCATCAGCCAGAATATGATCACTGAAACTCTTTCCTGCGCCAGATACTTGAACAGGCTGATTCCCGCTGAGAGGATGGCGCTGATGATGACTCCCGAAAGGATCAGATTGTTGGATGACAGACCACCGGCGGTTGCGGAGAGATAAACCACAAAGAGCAGTGTCAGGCAGCCGGCAATAAAAGCGAACAAGGGCAGAGTGTACAGTCCCAGAAACTGCAGATTGAAAAGCAGCACCAGTGACGCGCCAAAGGCGGCTCCTGAAGAGACACCCAGGGTATAGGGATCGGCCAGAGGGTTCAGGAGCAGGCCCTGAAATACAACTCCTGCCAGAGCCAGTCCGGCACCAACTATGGCCGCGGTAAGCACCCGGGGCAGACGTACTTCAAAGATCACAGTGTATATCAATGGGTCAGCCTGGAGCAGAAGCTCATGCTGTCCGGTGATTTTGTAAAAGATCATCTTGAATGTAGTGGAAAGGGGAATCTGCACATAGCCCATGCTAACTGATGCGAGTATCAGGAGCGAAAGCATGGCTCCCAGAGAAAACATAAGTACTGGAGTTTTTATGCGCATATTTTTAAAATCCAAAAAAAAATCCCGGGTCGAAATTTCGACCCGGGATGTCCCATTTTCATCCACGGCATCAATAATTTTTTTGAACCAGCCCGAATTGAGGTCGGTTCCGGAAGGTTCAGGCAGGTCTTCTGACTCCCGGATCGATCTATTCCCCGCGCCTTCCCAACCTGCACTCGTTTTTAATTACCTGTTGGCGTGGTCAGTGGCTGATGCGGCTTTCGTCCCCGGTTACAGCGGTGGGCCCGTCCCCGATTCGAACAGGGTTCCCTATTAAGCTTAAGTGCACCTGAACCAGCTTCAAGTTTAACCTGAAGAATGATTAACTTATATAACCGGATATTATTAAAGCAGATTCAAGTCAAGATTCAAATAATCGTCTGTAAGCAGCTTTTTCCAGATCTGGAAA
>SLAE01000023.1 GCA_007127015.1 Desulfonatronospira sp.
GACTTCTCACCGCGAGATCAAAATCCCTTGGGTCGAGGGAGGAGACAACATCTCCCTCATGAACGAAATCTCCTTTGTCCACATCAAGAGTTATGAGCTGATTGGCTACTTTAAAAGAGAGTACGGCTTCTCTTGATGACCTGACGACGCCTGGGAAAACCCTGACCGGATCCGAATGCTTCTTAACTGTAATTAATTTTACCGGCCGGACCTGTTCCGCATTGTTTTCCTGGACCGAATTGCAGCCGGCAAGTAAGCACCACAGCAAAACAGATAAAAATCCTGTTATATAGCTTGCCCTTAAATCAGGCATTGTGTCTCCTGCTGCTTGAATTTTTAATCCAGAGTAAAAAAAGATGAAAATTAATTGCATTAAATATATCTTCGAACCTGCCTTAATCTTTAAAGTTATTATTTGTAGCCTGATACTTCAGCAGGTTCCGAGGTTTGGCTGAACGGTTGTAAACTGTTTGAGCGACTTAGGCAGACTTAATCAAAACCCTTTGAACCGCTGAGTAATTCATATAACAAATCATACTCTTCAGCAGATTGTCAGCTCAGGACAAACGGGGTTTTGATTTAGTCTGACTTGGAGCGAGTTTTTACGGCCGTTCTGACAAATTTCGGAACCTGTTGTACGAATTCAGGTTCCTGTGCAAATTAAGTTTCTGCGCCTCTAGATCAGCTCATCTTGGAGAAAGGTCGATATTCTTTTCCCCCATGGAGCGGTAAATGGAAGCCAGAGCCTTGAGATAATCAGATTCGGCCAAGATAAGACTGCCCTCAGCCCGGGTCAGATTAGCCTGGGCATCTAAAACCTCGGTGCTGGTGCCAACCTGGGCTTCATATCTGGCTTCAGCCATGCGGAAGCTTTCCCTGGCCTCTTCCACCCCCTGTCTGGCCACCGTGATCCGTTTCCGGCTCTCCTGGATGAACAGATAATCCGCTTTGACCTCAAAAGACACGCTTTGAAGGAGACTTTGATACTCGGCCATGAGCCGCCTGGTGCCCTGCCTGGCCTGCTCCCAGGCGTAATAGGTCCTGCCCCACTCAAAAATTGTCCACTCCAGCTGCACGCCTGCCCTCCACTCTTTTCTGTCCTGCAGCACTCCTCCACTTACCGTTGGATCGTCTCCCCGGCGAAAAAAATCAAAATTAGCCCCTATATGCGGATAAAAATCGCTGGCTGTGATTCTTTCGTCTTTCAGGGCGATCTGTATGCTCTTATCCGCGATGAAGATGTCCGGACGCTTCCGCAATGCTATCCTTCTGGATTCGTCAAGGTTAAGCGTATAAGGCAAAAATTGCAGCTCCCCTTCATAGATGACCTGTTGACCCCATGGCAGATTGAGCAGCATATTAAGCAGGGCCTCCAGTGTCTGCACCTGGTTCTGCGCTGTGATCAGCTCCTGTTCAGCCTCGGAGACATCCACTTGAGCCCGCAGGACATCCAGTCTGGGAGCCAGGCCTACATCAAAGAGGGACCTGCTGACTTCCAGGTGGGACTCGAGTCTTGTCACGGAATCTTCAGCTACACGCACGCTCTGTCTTGCGGCCAGAAGATCCAGGAAAGTGGTCTGGATTTCAAGAATAAGCTCCAGTTCGGCGCGGTCCAGCTGGGACTGGGACTGCTCATGGGCCAGCTTGCTCATCTGGTATGTGCTTAACAGATTGAAACCGGTGAAAAGAGGCTGCCGGATATTTATGTTCAACACCCAGAGATCCCTGCTCCCCTCAATATTTACAGGCTGTCCGGTTGCGGGATCCATGGTTCTCATTTCAGGCCTTTCATCCAGGCGGGTATATCCATAAGCTGTACTCAGTCTCGGACCGAAGGCGCCCCGGGCTGATTTTATGCCGTATTCGCGGCCCCTGACCTCTTCTCTGACTGCCTGCAATGATTGGTTGCGCTCCAGGCCCATCCTCACTGCTGACTCCATATCCAGGATCATTTCAGCACTGGATTTGTTCGGACAAACCAGGATCAGGGCTGACAAAAGCATGATGCTTGCATAAAAAAAGCGCTCCACTGTAGACTCCTTAGAGTTTGAATATAAGGTGTATATGCAGAAAAGCTGCTCTGGTTAATTGGATTTGAAGCATGCAGGTTCATTTCAAATCTTGCCCCGGGCATCCTGTTCTGCTGATTATCAGGTGTTGACCGCAAATGAAAGTGCACCACCCAGTGTTTGCCTTTCTTTTTAACATGTTAGTATCAGGATATACTGAAGGTTCAGCCTGTGGTTGCTTTAAATTTGAAAAGAAATTATTGTCAACTACTAGTTAATACTAAAACCTGCCTCCACCATGTCCAGCAACATATGCGCCCGTAGCTCAGCCGGATAGAGCACCGGACTTCGAATCCGTAGGCCGCAGGTTCGAATCCTGCCGGGCGCGCCATATATTTCAGGGGGTTAGGCACTAAGGCTTAACCCTCTTTTCATTTTCAAGGGTGAAGTAAGGTTGGTAGTCCCGCTCTGGCCCCGCCTTTTTATTAAACTAGCCGTTTTTAAATATCTTTCCTCGTCCACGCAAAAAATCTGGTCGTGCCCGGGCCGGTCCCATTGGGCGCAGGTTGAATACATTTGATAAGGCTGTTAGTGACTTATTCATGAGACCCTGTCACAAAAACAAGAACCACGCGAAACGCGTGGCAGGCCTCAGACAGGATTAACCCAGATTTAATGAAAATACCCCGGTTGCAGATGATGCTGATAAGAATAATAAAAACCCTCTTGATCTGTGTAGATCAGTTTATCCTGTGAAACCGGGTGCCCTTA
>SLAE01000031.1 GCA_007127015.1 Desulfonatronospira sp.
CATGAGCAGTTTTCGAACTATTCCAGGGCTTTTGGCAGTGGACTGCAGATAATTCACACCCATCCAAAGCCCCAGCCGGGCGGCCATCTGAAAGTCCTTTTTGGCCGCGTACATTTTGCCGTCTTTAATCAGAACCACACCACGGTTATGATAAGCTTCAGCAAAATCAGGTCTCAAGGCAATGGCTGTGGTCAAGTCTTCAACAGCCTCCTTAATCTGGTATTCATCAATGTGGGCCAGTCCCCGTTCATTGTACAGCTGAGCATTTTCAGGATCCAGTTCAAGGGCGGAGGTGAGGTATGTAATAGCCTGCCGGGGAGCTGAGTAACTCACTCCATCCCAGAGGGTGTCGGCCTTCGCTTTCCAATCTTTTGCGGTTACCCTCTTTTCTGTTTCCTCTGGTTTCTCCATTTGAGCCAAAAATTTTTCTTTTTCCATAAGCACTTGCTTTAAATGTTTATTGTTTATGATTAACTCGTTCTTCTCTTGATTTATAATGTTAAGTTCTTTTTTTAATCTGCCAACTTCGGTTCTGCCGTCCTCAAGACTTGAAGACAGTTGATCTGTCTCCTGATTCTTTTCCTCCAGTTTACTCTGAAAGGCGGCAAGTTTTTTTTGAAGCTGCTCCCTTTCCCAGCGCAGTTCTTCCGTGATTGTCTTCAACTCCAGTTCCCTGCTTTGATACTGGGATATGAGATTTGGCTTGCTTCTTAGTTCTTCTTCCATTTCTTCAATTTTATTTTCCAGGTCCTTAAGTTTGCTGGAGTAATCATTTTGAATATGCATGGACTCTTCAAATTTTGCCTGCAGATAATAATAATCCTTTTCCAGAAGTTCAATTTCATCAAGCAGAAAGCGTATACGTTCAGTCAGCTGAGCTTTGGTTTCTTTCGAATCCGGCATATTTCTGGATTTTAGGGACTTCTCATCATGTATCTTTTTTTGATCGTTTTTCCGGGCAATGATTGAATCTTCCTTCAAGACAGAAGCCTGTTGGCCGTGTGAAAGGCTTATCTCCCTCTTCAGTCTGGCCTCCACCTGATCATTGAGCAGACTTTTCAAGGCTTCACCACTTTCATTTTGAAATTTTTGCTTTTTGCTTCGCTTGGTCATAAATTCCTCGCCTGATTATGTTGATATTTCGATCAGATGACTGAAGAGGCTTTATCGGTCACCCGGCAACCCTGCAAAAAGTGCTTTCCACAGACTCAAAAAAAGACGACCTCTGCCAATCTTCCAAAAAGCATGGCGCGCAGTCAATCAGAAGAAAAGTTACTGGCAGGGCGGGGAGAAGACAACGGATATGATAAATGAACAGTTATGCCCTTATGCTTCTCAACGTTTCAACTGCTATCCTGCACCTGCCCTATCCTCTGGACCATTTCCTCGGCAAAAGAACGGTAATCAGCACATCCAAATGACTTGGGATCCAGGTCGCAAACGCACCTGTTGCTTAAATTAGCCTTATTGATGGTCGTGTTTCTGCGGATCACGGTTTTAAAAGCCGTATCCTTGAAATATTTGGTAATTGCCTGCATCACAGTCTTTCCCGCAGTAGTGCGCATGTCAAACATGGTAACCAGAGCACCGAGCAGTTTGATAGTTGATCCGCTGTCCTCACGAATGGCCTCAATGGCCTGCATCAGGTGACCTACACCCTGCAGGGCGTAAACAGATTCACCTTCAATAGGCAGAACATAATAGTCTGCGGCAGCTATGGCGTTGGTAATCAGCGCTCCCTCTATCTGGGGAGGACAGTCGATAAGTACATAGTCATGATCAATACCTTGCCTGGAAAGTTCTGCAAGCTTGTTTTTAAGCCCGTAGATTCTTTTGGCGGAATTTGGTGGAAGGGCTGCAACAAGGGCATAAGTATCCAGATTGGCTGGTATCAGATCAATCTCATAAGGTGTTTGCACCAGGCATTTATCAGGTGAAAGCTCCTTATCCGCAAGTAGATTGCCTACGGTATACTCCTGCTCAAAAGGATTATAACGACCAAGCGTCAGGCTCGCATTGCCCTGAGGATCCAGATCTACAACCAGCACCTTGTGCCCGTTCGCAGACAAAGCATAAGCGGTATTAACCACGCTGGTTGTTTTACCCACTCCGCCCTTGTAATTGGCAAAGGCAATGATTCTGCCCATAAAGTAACTCCTGATCTCTCATTAAGACATCTGCTTTTAGGCTGTAATTTACAGCTTTAAAAATAATCATGCTTCTTAAGCGTAAGAGACCTCTTAAGTCAATGCCTTGGCACGCTTCTGCTTCAGTCGTAAATTCGAAATTCAACGTCAGGTTTCTTACAATAGATGATGAAAATAATGAAGCCGTATTGACAAGTTTTGAATTTTTATGAATGTTATTGCTATGCTTAAACAATTAGCTGTATGCATTCTGGTTTTCTGCCTGTTTTTCGTGCTATGTTCCTGTGGATCTAAGCATGCCCGGATGGAACTTCCCGGTTACGGCGCTCTCGAAAACATGCAGTACACAATCCAGGCTGGAGCTTTTTCCTCCATTGGCAATGCAGTGCAGCTTATGCTCACCCTGGAAAACGAAAATCTTCAGGCTTACTATTTTCTGGATGACAGGGACAAATTATACAAGGTCCGCTTCGGCAACTTTTCAACGTTTAAACAGGCTGAAAAGCATGCGCGGAATCTTAAATCAAGCGGGCTGCTTGATGATTACTTCATTGTTGCCCCTGAAAGTTATGCTGCCGGCCGGGTTCCCGGTAAAGGAACTGGACATCTGCGCAATGAACTCGTCCG
>SLAE01000159.1 GCA_007127015.1 Desulfonatronospira sp.
AAGGATTTTTTCACCCTTTTCATCCTCGCCCGACTTTGGCCGCTGGCTGGCCTGCTGCATGTGCTGTCCGAAGAGTAAGTGTCTGTGCTCCCGTACAACCGGCCTGCCCTCCCTTTGCCTTTCCAGGGTGCCAAGGATGTCTCTGGCTCTCTGAACGACCTTTTCCGGAACACCTGCCAGCCTGGCCACTTCGATTCCATAACTTTTATCCGCTGGGCCTGGAACTAGGCGCCGCAGAAAAACAATTTCTTTTTTCCATTCTTTGACCGCAATATTGTAGTTTTTCAGCACCTTGATCTTATGCTCCAGATTGGTCAGTTCATGATAGTGCGTGGCGAAGAGTGTGCGGATTCCCTCATGTTTGCCGGCCAGTTCCTCCACCACCGCCCAGGCCAGAGCCAGTCCGTCGTAAGTGCTTGTCCCCCGGCCGATTTCATCAAGAATGATCAGGCTTTTTCTGGTGCACTGACGAAGTATGCGCGCGGTTTCGGTCATCTCGACCATAAAAGTGCTCTGGCCCTGCGCAAGATTGTCCGATGCCCCCACTCTGGAAAATATCCTGTCGCACAGTCCGATCCTGGCGGATTTGGCCGGAACAAAAGAGCCTATCTGGGCAAGAATGGAAATTATGGCCGTCTGTCTGAGCACGGTTGATTTTCCGGCCATATTCGGCCCGGTGATCAAAAGAATTCTTGACCCGTCATCCATGCTCAGATCGTTGGGCACATAATCAGACCGGCCCTGAATGGCCTCTACCACAGGATGCCTGCCCTGCCTTATCTGAAGAACAATGTCTTTTTCTATTTCCGGTTTTGTCCACTCCCACTGCCTTGCCGCCTGAGCCAGTCCCTGCCAGTAATCTATCAGGGAGACACTGGAGGCCATTGTTCTAAGTCTTGATCCCTGCCCGGCAACAAACTCTCGCAGAGCGGCAAAAAGCTCGAACTCCCTGGATTTGCGCTTTTCGGAAGCGCTCATGATGCTGTTTTCCAGATCCTTTAGTTCCGCTGTTACGTATCTTTCGGATGAAGCAAGAGTCTGTCTTCGCTCAAAATAATCCGGAACCTTATCCTTGACCGCCCTGGACAGTTCGAAAAAGTAGCCGAAAACCCTGTTATATCCGAGCTTGAGCTTGGGCAGGCTGTTCTTGGCACGCTCTTTTTCCAGCAGTTCCTTAAGCTTTGTTTCCCCGTGATCAGCCAGTTCAATAAGTTCATCCAGGCTGGAATCGTATCCCGCCTTGAAAATACCTCCCTCTGTGATCAGATGGGATGGGTTTTCAAGCAGGGCCATGTTCAGGGTCGAAGCCACATCTTCCAGATCATCCCATTTGTTTAGAATTTCAGCCAGTGTCTCCGGAGTCTCTTTGAAACCCTGTTTTAACAGATTGCCAAGTCCGGGCAGCATCTGCAGCGAACGGCCAAGTGCGGCCAGATCCTTTGGCGTGCATCTATTGAGGCTTATCCGCGTGGTAAGCCTTTCCAGGTCATAGACATGCTCCAGGCTGCGCCTTATTTCTGCGCGCAGCTGATTGTTCATGTACATGCCTTCCACCACGGACTGGTGGCCTGAAATAACCGCGGGTTCCTTCCAGGGCTGACTCAGTCTTGTCTGAAGATATCTTCCGCCCATGGGAGTCATGGTACGGTCCAGAACGTGTATCAGAGTGCCCTGACCTTTCCGGCCGTCCAGAGTTCTGAACAGCTCAAGATTTCTGATTGTCGCTTCATCAAGATAAACATGTCTTGAAAGCTTGAGCGGCTTGAAATCGGCAAGATGATTCAGTTCTTTCCTGTGCGTGTGCACCAGATATACGAGTACGGCTCCGCAGGCACGCAGCAGAAAAGGTTTGTCCTCCAGGTCAAGAACCCGCAGAGAAGCGGCCTGCTGGGATTTGAGAATAAGTTCTGCGGCTGTGCGGGGTTCAAAATATGATCCCTGTGGCACAAAATTGACTTTACGAATCAGGTCGGCATGAGATTCTGGAAGTTCATAGCCCTGAGGAAAAAGTACTTCAGAAGGACTTAGCTTGCGCAGCCATTGCCAGAGTTCTTCTTCGTTCTTCATCTCCAGTCCGGACCATTCTCCCGTGGAAAAATCCGCCCAGGCCAGAGCGCCCTGACTTCGGGACTTGTCCCAGTACAATGCCGCAAGGTAATTGTTTTCCTTGGCCGCAAGATTTGTGTCTTCAATAACAGTACCCGGAGTAAGCACCCTGGTCACTTCTCTCTTGACCAGTCCTTTTGAGGTGCCCGCGTCTTCAATCTGTTCGCAGACAGCCACTTTGTGACCTTTTTCAATCAGCTGACGCATGTATTCATGGCAGGCATGATATGGAACTCCGCACATTGGAACCTTGATCTCGGCGTTGGGATTGCGGGCAGTCAGCGTGATCTGAAGTGCTTTCGCGGCAATCCGGGCATCATCAAAAAACAGTTCATAAAAATCACCCATGCGAAAAAAGAGCAGACAGTCCGGATGTTCCTGCTTGATGCTTAGATACTGTTCAAGCATCGGAGTCAGCTTTATTTCCGGGGAAATATTAAAAGGTCTGGGGGATGATGACATGAATCTTAATTATTCGCTGAGCTGGGTTCTGAAAGATATGGAGTGCCAGCTGTAGCATTTGGGGCATAAAAAAAAGATCTGTTCCCGTTTAAGCCCGCATCTTTTACATAAAAATCTTTTGACGCTTTTGGCCTTTTGGGTGAAAAACATAAGCTGTGTCCGGAAGCTTTCCGTGAGAACCTGATCGTTCTGGCTCA
>SLAE01000011.1 GCA_007127015.1 Desulfonatronospira sp.
CTGCGGTCGACTTCACAGATAGGGGTCACTTCTGCGGCTGTTCCGCAGAAGAAGGCTTCATCAGCCATATAAAGCTCATCTCTTGTGAATCGCTGTTCGGTAACCGTATACCCCATATCCAGAGCAAGGGTGATCAGGGAATCCCTGGTTATTCCTCCCAGGATGGAACCCAGGGGCGGAGTCTTGAGCTTTCCGTTTTTGACCAGAAAGATGTTCTCCCCGGTGGCCTCTGCCACATAGCCGTCAACGTCCAGCATCAAAGCCTCGTTGTAGCCGTCGGCGATGGCCTCGCGCTTGGCCAGTACGGAATTGACATAGTTGCCGGAAATTTTGGCCTTGGTCATCATCACATTGACATGATGACGGGTGAAGGTGGATGTTTTCACCCGGATACCTTTGTGCAGAGCGTCATCGCCCAGGTATGTCCCCCACGGCCAGGTGGCGATGATCATCCGGACCGAGTTCTCTCCCGGATGCACGCCCATGGCTCCGTCGCCGATGAAGGCCAGAGGCCTGATATACCCCTGATCCATACTGTTGGCCTTCAAGGTATCCACAACCGCCTGACAGATATCTTCTTCAGTGAAGGGTATAACCATCTCCACGGTCTTGGCGGAATTGAAAAGACGCTCCACATGCTCTTCCAGCCTGAAAATGGCTGAAGTTCCATCACTGCATTTATAGCTTCTGATCCCTTCAAAAACTCCAACTCCATAGTGCAGTGTGTGCGTCAGTACGTGCACCTGGGCCTCGTCCCAGGGCACCAGGCGGCCGTCAAACCAGATCTTGTCCGATTTCTGAATCATATCTCCCCCTTAAGTTCTTCAAGCTGAGTTTCCTGTATGTATAAAGACTGCTTCACTGAATTTCCTGATCGCGGCATCAGGTAAAAATTGTTTATTTTTTGAGGATCCACATTAATCCCTGCGGCTGGACCTGAAAAAGAGTTTGATCGGGGTCATGTCCAGATGAAAGACCCTGCGTATCTGTTTCTCCAGGTAGCGGGCATATGCCGGCTTGATGAGCCGGGGATCATTGACGAAAAAAACAAACTCCGGCGGACTGGTTCCGGGTTGAGTCAGATAATAGATCTTGGCCCGGCGACCCTTGACCAGAGGCGGCTGGTGACCCTGTACAGCCTCCTTGATCAGCCTGTTCAGCTCTCCCGTCCCCACGCGCGTCCGGCTCTGAACCAGAACCTTTTCGGCCGTGGGAATCAGCCTGCCCAGCCCAGCCCTGGAGATGCTCGAGGTGTAGAGTACCGGAGCATAAGAACAAAAAGCCAGCTGATCCTGAAAGTATCTTTTTAGCCTGCCCATTTTGTCTCGGGGCACCTGGTCGATTTTATTCACCAGAATGACCGCAGGAACTTTTTCCCGCTCAAGAAAGGAGAGCAGTTTTTTATCCTGAGCCACGACCCCGGCCAAAGCATCCAGGACGAGCAAAGATACATCAGCCCTCTTGCTGCTCATAATGGCCCGCAGGGTGCTGAATCTCTCCAGTTCATCCCTTATTGTGGTCCTGCGGCGAACTCCTGCCGTGTCAATGAATATATACCGTTTCCCGTTCTTCTCCAGCACAATGTCTACACAGTCCCTGGTAGTGCCGGGCAGAGAGCTGACCATCATTCTGTCGTCGCCGATCAGGGCATTGACCAGGGATGACTTGCCCACATTGGGACGGCCGAGAAAGGAAAGACGCAGCCCCTGGATATGAGGCTCTTCCTTCCTGCCTTCCGGCAGCTTTGACTCGATTGTCTCCAGCAGCGCTGATATATTGTAGCCATGGGCAGCTGAAATCGAGGTAAAGTCAAACCCAAGGGAGTAGAAGTCTCCCTCCAGAAATGAACTCCTTTCCCGGCCGTCCACCTTGTTTATGACCAGATGCACAGGACCGCGGCCCTGCCGGAGCATGGTCCCCAGCTGTTCATCCAGAGCGGTTATTCCGGCTTGACCGTCCACTGCAAAAAGAATCAGATCAGCTGTTTCCAGAGCGTCCAGCACCTGTTCATGGATCTCTTCCTCCACCCTGTTTGAGCTGTCCAGAACCAGCCCTCCGGTGTCCACAAGGGCGAAATCTTTTTGACTCCCGCTTACCTTTCCATAAAGACGATCCCTGGTCACTCCGGGCTGGTCGTGGACCAGGGCCTTGTTCTGCCTGATCAGCCGGTTGAACAAAGTGGATTTGCCTACATTCGGTCGGCCGACAATTACAACATGAGGTAGCATTTAAATCGTCCTGGTCCGGGATCAGGGATTAAAAAACAGGAAGGTTAAAGATGTGCAGGTAAAAGGTTCGAAATGGAAAAAATAATCATACCGCTATCCTGTTTTTCATGTTTTCTTGCTGTTGACCTTAACACTTTGCTTTAGCCTCCGACCCGCTTAATTCCTTAGACTGTGCTCCGGATGTCAACCGTCTTATGAAAGCGGCGGAGTCAAAACACCGTTTTCTGTAATTATCCCTGAAATCAGTTCATATGGGGTGACGTCAAAGGCAAAATTATAGGCATCCACATTTTCCGGGAGTATAAGCTGCCCGGAAATATATCTGACTTCCTGAGGGTCCCTGTCTTCTATGGGAATTTCTTTGCCGGTGGGCATGAAAAAATCAAAAGTAGACAGAGGCGCGGCAACATAAAATGGAATATTATGTCTCTGGGCCAGCACAGCCAGCGCGTAGGTGCCGATCTTATTGGCCGTATCTCCGTTGGCCGCAATACGGTCCGCTCCTACCAATACCTTGTGCACCATCTGTCTCTGCA
>SLAE01000014.1 GCA_007127015.1 Desulfonatronospira sp.
GCAGGCTATAAAGTAAGCGAGTAAAGGGGAAGGTCTGGTTCAGAACCGTTCTGCTTGCGGCAGCATGGATTTACATGCTTATCGCAAGCAGGACCTGACGTTCTGTAATTTAGAAGTGATGTTTTGGTTGACCACATGAGCGATGATCGCGGTCAGGCTGAAAAGAAAGCAGCTCTTTTGCGCTGATATCCTGTTTAAGACACGCTGTCAGATAAAAGACAAACAACTCCCTGCTATGCCTTCCTGCGTTTTTCCCAAAGTCGCATGTCCTGCATTTTTTTTCGCCTTTCTCTGGCCAGACTTTTGGCTACGAGCGATGTGTTCTTTTTATAGCCCCACTTAGCCTTGTATTCTTCAGGAGTAAGATTATGCGATGCCAGATGTTTCTTGGTCAGAACCTTGAATGACTTGCTGCACTCAAGACAGACAATGCTTTTTTCCTTGACTGCTTTTTTTGGATCTACAGCAGGCTCAACAGGTAGTTCTTCTTTCTCCAGCTCTTGATCAGCAACGCTCTTGATACCTTGAGTAAGAGTCTTGATCATGGAGTTTATTTCTTCCTCAGTCATATTGCGCACACTTGCCTGAGCTTTGACTATTTCAAGAGCTTGTTTTACATAATTTTCCATTTCTACCTCCAATAGGTATCCGGCTGAATAAGTCTCTTTTGCCGGAAAATGTAATAAGTATTAATAGCACCTTTTTATATAACCAGTAAATTAATATAAAAATAATTAAGCATATAAATATTGTCAATCAAAATTACATCTAAATTTAAGAGTTGCATTATATAATTTTTTATTTTAAACAAACCATTAAACTAATTACGGGTTTTATATATGCAAACTTTTGCTCATAACCCTGATAATTGAAAATTTGAATGCCTTTTCCTGCATCTGTCCTGCTGAAATATTTTTCTGCAACATTCTAAGCTGAATTAAACTTTTACGGGACATAAAGTTTCATTTATTAAGCTTTATCTGGAGATTATTATGCAAAACAAAAAAACTAAAACCAGCGAAGCCATACAATCCTTGTCCAGAGTTTTCAAGTTTGAACTTTGGCTTCGCTTCTATTTTATCCAGGACAATGAAGACAAGTTGTCCATAAACCTTGATGATCAGATGCTGGAGAAGCTGGAAAAAGAATATGGACATCTGTCAAAGCTGGCTGGTTCTATGAATCATAAAGAGATCAACCCTGAAATTTGCCGCAAGGCGATTACGGATCACATCATGAATGAATTTGACGGCAGCGTATATGAAATCGGGCTTGTGCCCAGGATACTGGACAACAGAATTTTCAAGACAGAAATTCAACTGTTCAACACCTGGGTTTCGCTGCATGAAGACCAGCTGGATAGAAAAGTTCTTGATTTTGACAAATGGCTGGAGATTTTTGATGAATGGAAAAAAAGCGAAAGCGCTCAGAAAATCGGTCTGACCCTGG
This sequence comes from Desulfonatronospira sp., assembly GCA_007127015.1. Lineage (GTDB taxonomy): Bacteria > Desulfobacterota > Desulfovibrionia > Desulfovibrionales > Desulfonatronovibrionaceae > Desulfonatronospira. The sequence goes on from SLAE01000014.1 coordinate 1,450, forward strand.
ATGCCCAAAGCGTGATGCCGAAACATCCGGGATCGCAGAAGGATAATTAGCGGCTTTTCTGCCTTTCCATTGCCCGGGCAACCATATCGGCCATTTCCTGAGGATCCGGCCGGTCGCCGCGTTTATGACGGGCCAGAATAATGTTGACTTCTCTTTGTATCAGAGGCTTATGAATGTTAAAGTATGATTTCCAGTACTTGACTGCTTTTTCTCCATCGCCCTGATATGCATTGATAAGGCCCAGATAAAGAAGAGCAATGTTGTCATCGGGACGCAGGCTTAAGACCTTTTCAAAGGCGTTAACGGCTTTTTCAGGCTGACCAAGTTTAAATCTGCAGTAGCCCAGATTGCGCATCGCCTCCAGATGTCCTGGCTCTTTCCGCAGCCGCCGGGTGTAGTGTTCGAGGGCCTTTTGATAATCCCTGTTTTTCATGAGCCTGTCAGCATAAACCATATCCGGGTCGATTCCCGAGGTTTCCCCTTCCAGGGATTCGCCGCGGACACTGAACAGGTTCCTGAACAATTCCCGGCGGCTGAGCTTTTTCTTTTTGCTGTGGCTGTTATCTATCTGATTGCTCCCGGAGTGATTAATTGAAATTACCATTGAACACTAATCTAAGTATTGATTTTTTGCTTATTTTGGTTTAGTGTTAAATATTCGGGATGTGGCTCAGTCTGGCTAGAGCGCAGCGTTCGGGACGCTGAGGTCGCAGGTTCGAATCCTGCCATCCCGACCATCAATTAATTCCATCTGTTCATTGTTCCACGGTCAGTTTCTCCCGGTTGCCCGGCTTTGTCTCATAAGATTTATTGTTCAGCACCGGAGAGCGGCCCAGAGAAAAATAAGCAAAACCCATCTCTCCAAGCAGCTTTGGTGCGTATAAATTCCTTCCGTCAAAAACTATGGGAGCCGTCAGTTCTTTTTTAATGCGCTGAAAATCAGGGTTGCGGAACTGGTTCCATTCGGTGATCACAGCAAGCGCGTGGGCCTTTTTTAAAACAGCGTACTGATTGTCCAGAACTTCAACACTTGGATTGTCCTTTAAAATTCGAGCTGCATTCTTGCCTGCCTGAGGGTCATATGCCTTTATGTTCATGCCTCTTTCAGTCAGATAGTTGATGATCTCCAGTGACGGAGCTTCACGCACGTCATCCGTATTGGCCTTGAACGCGAGTCCCCACAAGGCCAGGGTCTTGTTTTCCAGGCCATCCTGCATGGAGAAGTAGTTCTCTATCTTTTGGGCCAGCACCTTTTTCTGATCCTTATTGACCTCTTCCACAGCCTGCAGGAGCCTTGGAACATA
>SLAE01000038.1 GCA_007127015.1 Desulfonatronospira sp.
CTGCAGGCTGAACTGCCTCCTGGAACGGGTTTTCAGATGGCCGGCATGTCCGAGGTTTTTGAGGAATCTTTTTATTATCTGACCATTACCATTATTTTTTCGATAATATTTATTTACCTGATCCTTGCGGCTCAGTTCGAATCCTTTGTCTATCCTTTGAGCATCATGAGCGCCCTGCCTCTGGCGACTGTCGGGGCTTTTGGATCACTTTGGCTTGCAGGGCTCAATTTCAGCGTGTACGCCTTCATCGGACTGATCATGCTCATGGGCCTGGTGACCAAGAACGCCATTTTATTGATCGACTACACCAATGTCCTCGTAGCCAGAGGTAAACCTCCTGTGCAGGCGGCTCAGGAAGCAGCCAGAGAACGGTTCCGGCCGGTGGTTATGACCGCCATCTCCACTATTCTGGGCATAACCCCGATCGCTCTTGGATACGGCGCCGGAGGCGAAGCCAGGGCTCCGCTCGGCGTAGCCGTGGCTGCCGGACTGCTGACCTCAACAGCCCTGACCCTGCTGGTCATCCCTGTAGTCTATACCCTGTACGACCAGCTGCAAAGAAGCATACGCAGGTTTTTCAGCCCTGAAACCCAAAACCGGTAAAGATTTGATCATGAAATTCGTGCACATCACCTTTCGCTTTGAATACATGGACCTGGTAGAAAAGATACTGGATGATCAGGGAGTTGTTGATTTTGTCCGCTATCCCATGATCGAGGGCAAGGATAGAGACGGCAAGCATTACGGCAGCCAGGTCTTTCCTGGAAGCGTGACCGTATGCCAGGCTTTGGTGGAAGACCATCTGCTCGAAGGTCTGCTTGTCCGGCTGAAGGGCCTGAAGGATCAGAAAAAGGCACACGGACATTTGCGGGCTGCAGTCATGCCTGTAGAGATGTATCTGGGAGATTAGAAAGCTTCAGCTTAGTCCCGGCCACAGCTTCCAGGCCAGGAATATGGCGATGATGAGCATGGCCAGAATAAGAGAAGTGTATGCCTTTCTAATGCGCAGGGCGGCTATGGCGCTTATGCTGGCAATCATCAGCAGATGCGGCCATTTAAGTATGTCCTGATCGGGCTGGGGCAGGATGTTGATCAAGGGAAAAATCAGGGTTAAAAGATACAGGCCCACGCAGGCCGCAAGAAAATTCATCCCCCAGGAGCCGGCCATGGACTTGAAGATCATTTTTTCCGGCTGAAAAGAGTCAAATTTGTCTCTGCTCTGACGGAGGATGAGGTTATAGCTCTTGTTCTGCCTGACCCTGTGCCAGCTCTCGAAGAGGGACAGCATATAGGCTCCGGGAATGGTTAAGAGCATCAGAAAAAAGATCTGTTCAATGGATTCGAGTTGAAAGTAAACAATCAATGCGGTAGTGGCCACCAGACAAAAGACAGCATTGGGAGGGATAAATGTACCGGCGGGTATGAGATCGATCCAGAGCAGTTCGAAAAAGATAGCCACGTATAATACTGGAAATATTTCACCTGTAAGCAGAATTAAAACGAATGCCGCGGCCAGGGGCCTGTCCAGCAGACCTAAAGGGACCGCAAAACGAAACAATGAAAAGAACGCAAAAAAAAACCGCTGAATAAGATCAGACTGAAGAGACCCATTTCATCAAGACTTACCATGTATCGACCTGCACCTGCTTGTGGGGTACACAGCGGAAATCAAGTTTTACACCCTGTGTGGAAAAATACTGCAGACAATGGCTTTCTTCGGCATTTAAAGCAATATGAGCACAAACCTGTTTCTTGCCCGGACCGTAATGAATATTGCCAACATTCAAAGTGCTGAACAAAAGACCGTGTTCGAATGCTGCCCTGGCATCTCTGCATCCGGCAAACAAAATAAACAGCGTGGACAGTTTGTTTCTGAAGACCGTGTTCAGCACTTCAGGGCTGTCTTCAACGGTGATAAACGATATGCCGAGGTTGTCCGGGACGGCCAGACTCATGATTTCCTGGCGCACAGGATCCCCGGCCAGTTCGTTGTTGACCACCAGTATCGAGCTGGCGCGGGTGTAGGGTATCCAGGTCTCGATGACCTGTCCATGCACCAAACGATTGTCTATGCGCACCCAGAACATGATTTACTCGGTCTTTCCGCCGGGGCTGGACACCTGGCGTTTGAGCACGTCTCCAGCCACCAGAATCCCCTGTTTGCCTGCCGCCTTTATCTCCTGAGCCAGATCGCTCAATTTCTTTTCCCTGTTGCCCAAAGCTTTAAGTACCATGGGCAGGTTAACGCCGGTAATGACCTCCAGACGGGTGTAACTTAAAAGAGACAGGCTGATGTTGGTCGGGGTGCCCCCAAACATATCCGTAAGAATAATCACACCTTTCCCTGAGTCCAACTCAACAACCTTATGCTTGAGTTGGTCAATGATATCCTGCATCGGCTTGGATATGTCCACGCCAATGGAGCAGCAGCCGCGATCTTCGCCCATGATTAAAGAGGCTGCCTCCAGAAGCCTGGCTCCAAAATCGCTGTGAGTAACAATTATTATGCCAACCATAATGATTCCAATATTATAATACTATTTATCCGGTTGTCTGGCAAACAGGCTTAATTGAAAGTCCTTCAGCCCAATTGAAGATGTCGATGTTCTATAGAGATCAGATGGCCTTTTTTCCTGAAAAATCCAGCGATATCCTCGACCACAGCCACAGAACGATGTCTGCCCCCGGTGCATCCAAAGGCTATGGTCAGGCGGTAACGTCCTTCTTTTTGAAACAAAGGAATGAGAAAGC
>SLAE01000153.1 GCA_007127015.1 Desulfonatronospira sp.
CCTGCTTGCGGATATCCGGTTCAGCCACCCCGAACTGATCGATGCGGTTGCGCATGGTCTTGACCGCCTGATCCATGGTCATGGCCTGCATTTCCTGCTTGAATTCAGGTATATAATCAAGAGTATACCTCAGGCGACCATCTTCTTCAGGGATTTTCTCCACCACATGCAGCTCGGGATGTCTGACTGAGAGCATTGTTTCCAGCTCGCTCTGCTGGGCCTCGCGCAGCAGAGTGAATTCCAGTCTGGTTTCCTCGGTTACTGCAGGACGCAGAACATGAATTCCGCTCTGCCGGGCATTTTCCCTGATGTCACGGCCGGCCTGAGATAATGACCTGTCCAGGGCTCTGTCCACCTCCACGCCCAGGATCAGATGGATCCCGCCCTGCAGGTCCAGCCCCAGATTCAGCTGCTTGTCAGGAAGGTATTCCCCGATCCGGGAGTCCTTGATTGTGGAAAAAGAAGGAAGAAAATAGGCCAGGCTTACAAGGATCACTACCAGTATGAGCGGTATCTTCCAGCGCAGATCAGCCTTCATTGTTTATCCTGAATTTCATGGTTTACTTATTACTCTCTTTTGACCGCATCCTGATTAGGGTCGGCCAGTCCGGCTATGTAGGCCCTGTTGGCTTTTATCTTCATATTGCTGCCGATATCAAGGGTGAGTACGTCGTTTTGTATATCTGATATGCGCGCATAAAGCCCGCCATTGGTCAGAACGTTGTCGCCTCTTTTCAGACCAGCCAGCACCTCGCGGTGTTCTTTGGCCTTTTTTTGCTGAGGTCTTATGAGCAGAAAATAAAAGATGGCAAACATCAGAATCAAAGGAATGAACGCAGCCAAAGGATTGCCAGCTCCACCTTCAGGGTCGGCCCCCATGGCAAAAATCAAACTTTCCAGCATGTTTTTCCTCCTAAAAAATTAAGTATCGATTTAAAAATGAGGGAGAATCCCTCAAGACAATTAACAGTAAGTTGCTGAATAAATTAGTCAATATTCCGGGGCTATCTTTTCTTGATAAAAGATCGCCTACTATAGCTTAAAAATTAAAAAATGTCCATGTCTGACAGGATGATTCGGGGCCTGTTTTATGAGGTGGGGCGTATGGCTTCGAAAGTCCGGAATGCAGGCTGAAGGGGAAATTATATCCGGGAGCCGGTTTAAGACTTCTTCCAGAATTGAGAGCGTTCTTCATAAGCTTCTTCAAGATCCTTGATAAGTTCCTTCTGCTCATGGTTTACTGCCAGCTCTTTGACCCTGGCGCGATGAAATTCAGCCCTGGTTCGCTCGTTATTGTACAGATGGGCAAAGGCCATGTGCAGATGAGCCATAAAATTGTCACCTTTAAGACCGTAAGTTCTGGCCAGGTGCTCATGGGCGTCAGGGTTTTCAGGCAAACGTTCAAGAACTCTGCCGAAATAATCAATGGCATTGGATTCATGGCCTTTTTCCGATAATACCCTGGCATAAAAAAGAAGAGCAATGGTATCATCAGGATTGAGCATTACAGCCTTCTGCAGCAGCTCTCCCGCCTGGTCCAGCTGCCCGTACTGGAAATAAAACCTGCCTTCTTCGCGAAGAAACAAAGAATCGTTGTTATCGCATTCAAGCAGCCTGCTGAAATTCTGCCGGGCTTCGTTTATCCGGTTCATCCGGCTGTTGGCGATGCCCTGACCCAGTAATGCCAGGCATGTATCTTCCATTTGATCCGCAAAAAAGCTTAAGGCTTTGGAAGGATCCTCATGCCGGGCTCTGAGCAGGGTCTGAACTCTGCGCAGCCGGGTATTATCGTCGCGGCGCTCAATAATCTCCGGGTCAAGCCTTTGCAGACGGTTTCTGAGGTAACTGATGCGCTCATCCACTCCAGGATGAGTGCTCAGATAAGAAGGAATACTTCCCCCCGCGAAAAACTGCAGACGTCTTATCTTCTGCATGGCTGAGACCATTCCCTGAGGATTGTAACCTGCCCGGATCATGTAGTTTAATCCCACCTGATCGGCTTCGCGCTCATCCTCCCGGGAATAGCTTAAAAGGGCTGACTGTGCTCCGGCCATGGAACCGACAGCCAGGGCTCCTCCGGCATCTGCGCCTACCAGCACTCCGGCGATTATGCCCAGCAGGGATCCGATACTGACCTTCTTGGAACGTTCGATGTTTCGGGCCACATGTCTCTGGGTAATATGCGCGTATTCGTGGCTCATAATGGCTGCAAGTTCTGATTCCGTTTCCATGCTCAAAATCATGCCCGAGAAGAGAACCATATATCCGGCAACGGTGGCAAATGCATTTAAAGATCTATGCTCAACCACGTCCACTTGCAGGGGAAAGGGTTGAGGAGGTGCAGAATTTTGAAGTTTTTCAGTAATTTCCAGGATATAGCTTGTAACTTCGGGATCTTGAACAACCTTGTAATTGGCCTGGATGAGCTTGTGCACCTTTCGGCCGAGTTCGGCTTCATCGGAAATGGTGAATTCACCAAAGATGGAAGCCTCTCCCGTGAAAGGAGGAAAGACCAGAGCAAGAGTCAGGATGAAGGTAAGCTTGAATTTAATAAGACGGGATCTAATCATAATAAAGTTTCCGACAGATATATATCTGCGCTTCACGGAAATCTTCGGTAACAAAAAAACAGGCCGGGCAGCAAAGCCTACTTATTCATCATATCCAAAAACTCCCGGTTGCTTTTGGTTCTTTTCATTTTATCCAGCAAAAACTCCATGCTGTCAACTGTATTCATCGGAGA
>SLAE01000001.1 GCA_007127015.1 Desulfonatronospira sp.
AGGTATGCCCATGGCGGTTCTGTCCAACAAGCCTCATGATGCGACCGTTAAAACAGTTGCTCATTTTTTTGATGTTTCATTTTTTAAAATCATTCAAGGCGCAAGTTCTGACAGACCTCTCAAGCCTGATCCGTCTGCTGCCCTGACCATAATCAGAGATCTGGGGATGGAAAGGGAGGATATGTATCTGCTGGGCGATTCAGATGTGGACATGTTTACAGCCAGAAATGCCGGAATAACAGCTATTGGAGCGGCCTGGGGCTTCAGGGGAAGAAATGAGCTTTTGCAGGCTGGAGCGGTTCGTGTGCTGGAGCATCCTCAGGATTTGCTCGTTTTTTTCAGATACAGAGGCTAGCAGGTTGAATTCAGAACTATCATTTTCTCCACGACACATGCCATAACCGTCTTATCAATGCCCTGGCATGATTCCCCCTTCTGCATGTCGATTCTGATCTCTCAACCTGCAAAATAATACATTCTGCAGAAAACCCAAAAAACTGTCACAGAGGTTTAATCGGTACTTATGTTGTAGTACTTGAGTTTTCGGTAAAGATAGCTGCGCTCCAGACCGATGGCATCAGCCAGTCTGCTTACATTGCCCTCGAATTCCTTCAGTTTGAGGTCCAGAAACCTGGCTTCAAACATTGATCTGGCCTGTTTGAAATCCTGCGGCAGGTCGTTTTGTTCCATGACTGAAAATTCAAAGTTCTGTTCCGGATTGACCTGAGCCGCTTCCTTGACTTGTCCCGGAAGCATGTCCGAAGTTATTTCCATGCCTTGATAAAGGATATACATTCTTTCCACGAAATTTTTCAGTTCGCGCACATTTCCAGGCCAGGAAAGCTTCTGAAGAATCTTGACGGTTTCTGGACTGAAGGTGAGAGGCTTGAAATTATGCTCCTGGCTGAGAAGGGAGACGAATTCCTCAAGAAGGACTGGAATATCCTCGCTTCTGGCCCGCAAAGGAGGAAGAACCAAAGGAAAGACATTCAGCCGGTAGAACAGGTCTTCCCTGAAATTCCCCTTTTTGATTTCCTGCTGCAGGTCCTTATTAGTCGCGGCAATGACCCGGACATTCACGTTTATGGTCCTGTGCCCGCCTACGCGCTCAAAGCTCTGTTCCTGCAGGATGCGCAAAATCTTGGCCTGGGTCTTCAGACTCATGTCCCCGATTTCATCCAGAAACAAAGTGCCTTCATCAGCCAGCTCGAACTTGCCCTGTTTGGAGTTTGAAGCCCCGGTAAAGGACCCTTTTTCATGACCAAAAAGTTCCGACTCAATAAGTTCTTCAGGGATGGCCGCGCAGTTGACCGCAATCAGGGGGTGGTCAGTCCGTTTGCTCTTAAGGTGAAGGGACCTGGCCACGATCTCCTTGCCTGTTCCGTTTTCGCCGGAGATGAGCACCCAGGCTTCGGTGGGGGCGACCTGTTCGATATTGCGTTTCAGGTCCTTAATCAGTCTGGAATTCCCTGTAATTTTGCGGACCTCGGAAGCTTTGCTGCTCAATCGAAGTTTGCGGTTTTCTCTTCGCAGCTTTGAGAATTCCAGGGCTTTTTCCGAGGTGATCAGGACCTTTTCCAGGGAAAGAGGCTTTTCAATGAAATCAAAGGCTCCGCTCTTGATCGCCTGGACAGCTGTCTGAATGTTCCCGTGACCGGAAATCATGACCACCGGTATATAGGGATGGGAGTCGCGGATCCGGTCCAGGACTTCAAGTCCGTCCATACCCGGCAGCCAGATATCCAGAAGGACAAGGTCAACTCCCGGACCCAGATGCCTTAAACCCTGTTCTCCGCTCTCGGCCTCCAGAATAAGATATCCTTCGTCTTCCAGAATGCCTCGAAGAGAAAGCCTGATGTCCTGTTCGTCGTCTATTATTAAGATGCTGCCCGGCATATCTTGTGAAAAAAGTTTAATAGATTACTGGTTTGGCTTCTGATGTAGCCGTATTTATCCATTCTGTCCAGCAACTCTCTTTTCAAGATGCACAAGTAATTTATTTTCCAGGTCCCGCATTTCCCGATTGCGAGGAAGCATTTTAAAGATAGTCCGCACATAGCCTGCGTTAATTATCCTGGCAAAAGAGCTGGCATAGTTCAAATCATAAACCCAGGAAGCCAGAAGCAGCAGAAAATCATTTTTATAGCGCATCAGGTTGTAATCGGCCATTTTTCCAGACTTAATCTGGCCCAGGATTTGAGGGCTGATCATGTTCCGATTTTCCAGGTTCAAGGTGATTTTGTTGCTTTCTTCTGTATCCTTGGACACGCTGGTGATTATAATGGGAAAAATATCCAGCTTGTCCGCGTCGCGAACCGCTCTGGAAATTAAATTTAAATCATGGTTCAGGGCTGCAGGCAGTGATCTGCGGTTGTGGTAAAGAATCGCCAGGCAGATGATTTTCCTGTCTCTGTCACTCAAAGAGTACAGGGCGCGCCTGCTATGGAGGATCCTGACGCCTAGCCGGGCATGATTGACCGAGAGTCTGTCATTGAAAGTCTTGTATCTGATATACTGCTCGAAACGACCCAGATCGTGGAAAAGGGCAGCCAGGGACACCAGAAATTGAAGCCTTTTATCAAAACCTTCTGAATGTGCCAGTTTTCTTGCAAGCTCCATGACCCTGAGGCAATGTTTTTTTTTCAGCAGGCAATTATGATCTCCTGGCTCTGACAATTTAAGAAAGCTATTGGTATATTGGTTGAAATAATCCACATAAGCTTCAATATCCTGTAACCC
>SLAE01000107.1 GCA_007127015.1 Desulfonatronospira sp.
AGTTGACCGAGCTGTCGCATCACAGCTTCGTCCAATACACCCTGCCGACCACCGCGGAGCTCGTGCCGCTGCTGCACATCGCCCCGTCCAAGACCGACGCCGAACGGCTGCTGGTCATCGACCCCGAACTGGCCGACGTGCTCAGCGCGATCGTGCGCCGCATCCGCGACGCCGACGGGGCCGTGCCGCTCGTGGTCGCCTACGACCGGCAAGAACGCCTCTGGAAGCCCCCCATGCCGCTGCTGTTCCAACGCCGACTACGCCAGGAGAACCGCCCCATCCCCGAACACGCCGTCCGCGACCTTCTCAAGCGTGCGCTCACCAACAGCGGGATCACCGACGCCAGCGGCAAGCCCCTGGTCTTCGCCCCCCACGACCTGCGCAGGATCTTCGTCACCGACGCCGTCATGAACGGCATGCCGCCCCACATCGCCCAGCTCATCTGCGGCCACAAGGACATCAACACCACGATGGGCTACAAGGCGGTCTACCCCGAAGAGGTCATCAACGGCCACCGCGCGTTCATCGCCCGCCGCAGAGCCCTGCGCCCCAGCGACGAATACCGCGTCCCCACCGATGAGGAATGGGACGACTTCCTCGGCCACTTCGAACGCCGCAAGGTCGCCCTCGGCACCTGCGGACGGGCGTTTGGGACGCCCTGCATCCACGAACACAGCTGCCTGCGCTGCCCGCTGCTGCGCCCCGACCCCGCCCAACGACCCCGCATGGTCGAGATCCACGACAACCTGCTCGCCCGCATCGCCGAGGCCAAACGCGAGGGCTGGCTCGGCGAGGTCGAAGGACTCCAAGTCAGCCTCGCCGCGACACGGCAGAAACTCGCGCACCTCGACGAGCGCGCCGCCCACTCCACCATCGTCAACCTCACCATGCCCGACTTCTCCCGCGTGACCGGACGCGACGTCCCCCGCACGGAACACCCATGACCCCGCTCCCGGTCACCGCAGGCCTGCTGCACCAGCTGGTCGCCGACGCCCACGCCGAAGGGATCATCGCCATGGCCGCGACCGCCAGCATCGACCATGACGGCCGCGTCCTGCTGCTCATCCAACCCGGCCGCGACTTCATCGACCACACCTGGCAGCTGCCCACCGGCGCCGTCCTGCCCGGCGAGACCCTCACCGACGCCCTCCCCAAGACCCTCGCCGCCCTCGGGCTCGACCTCGACGAGATCCTTGGCTACCTCGGCCACCACGACCGCATCGACACCGACGGCGAGCCCAGCCGCGTGTTCTGCTTCGCCGTCACCGTCACCGACCCGCACAGCATCTGCCAAGCCGGCCGCATCGGACACTGGTGGGCGACCCCCGAGGATCTCCCCGACCAACCAGCACCGCCACAGCCTGTCGCGCTTGCCGCCACCAGCGCGCCGATGAACCGACGCGAGCCCGACGATCCGCCTCTGGCCGGACCGCTGCGCACCGGCGCCCGCGGCCTGTGCGCCACCGAAGCCGCTACCGAGCTTTTCATCCGCCACGCCGCCTGGCTGCACCGCAGCGACTTCCGCGACCCCTTCGTCAAGCTTGCCACCGCCATCGCCGGCGACACCGACACCGCCGCCATCGACTGGCCCGCCGCCATCACCGCGCTGGACACCGGACAGCTGCCCTGCTCCGGCGGTGAGGCGAGCATGCTCCGCCTCGCCGCCAGCCTGGCCGTCGGCATACCCGTGGACCTACGCCACGCCCTCCTCGGTCTGGACAGCCGCAACCTCGACCTGGTCACCCAAGCAGTCCACCACGCCACCGGCCGCCGGCCCCAACCCATCATCTACTGAAGGGCTGAACATGATCGTTCCCAAGTTCAGAGAAGACGCCCGCTCCCAACTGGGGGTCGTGCTGCTCGGCCAGCCCACCCTGCGCCGCCGCCTCAAGCTCGGCCACTTCGCCGCGCTCGACGGCCGCATCGCCCTGCGCTACCACCTCGACGGCCTGCCACTCGACGAGACCGCCGCATACGTCGCCCATCACCTGAAAATCAGCGGCCGCAGCGACCCGCTGTTCAGCGACGACGCCGTCGCGCTCATCCACCACACCGCCCGCGGCATCCCCCGCGCGGTCAACAACCTCGCGCTGGCCGCGCTCATCGCCGCCTACGCCGCCGACCAGGCCATCATCGACGAGTCCGCAGCCGCCACCGCCGTCGCCGAGGTCACCGCCGAATGACCAAACACGACGTCACCGACCTCTACGCCTACCCCGACGACTACACCCACGACGCCATCCACCACGCCACCACAACCCTCGGCACCCTGCGCGGCTTCTGCGACCTCGACGACTCCCGCGACTTCCTCAACGACCCCGCCCTGCGCCTGCACCTGCTCGTCAGCCTGCAACAACAACTCAAAGCCGACATCCTCCACGCCCTACTCGACGCCCACGACCACGGCTACACCGACACCGAACTCGCCGTCCTGCTCGACCACCCCCTCTAACCCCCGGCCCGACCGCGCCCCGCCAACCGGCGGGGGCGCAACCATGCCACCCCGCCGAACCCGCCCGCCACGAGTCCCAAACCGCCCGTCACCAAGCGTCCCAACGAGGGTGTCGCCCTACAGTCGGCCGCCGTCAGCTGGTGCTGCGTCCTGGTATCCGGGGATATCCGAGGGCTGGTGTCCGAGCACAGCGCCCCGCACGAGGGCGCAACTGGTGACGCAGCGTAGTGAAGGCGTTCGGGCGCACTTCAACCCTTCGGCA
>SLAE01000157.1 GCA_007127015.1 Desulfonatronospira sp.
CGTTGACTCCTGTGCCAGGACTTGCGGCAGGACGAAAAAAAGTCCCATTACCATAAGGACAGAGAAGATGCCCGTCTTTACCTTAAATTTCATTAAAACTGCCTTTTTAACGCTAATATTGAAATCAATTCCTTTTATCATTGACTGAACAAAGCGTCTACCCGGAAAATTGAACAGAAGGCATCGGGAATTTTGAGTATTTTTAAAAACTATAATGTCCGGGAACCCTTTTTTCAAACAGTTAAAAATGAAAGCCATTCTTCAGGATAAGAATTTTGTTTTTTAAAAATTATTAAAAAATCAGCAGACGGATACAGATGCACCGGCCAATGTTCAGGTTGGATGAATATCTATTTTTGCTGATATAAATATATATGGCTGGTGTGTCTCTGATTTAATGAAAAAATAACCTGTATTTTATGAATTTGCATTCTTTTTGCTCTGTAAATGATTATTTTCTTCGAATTTTTCATGAAGAAAGTAAAAATACAGATTAAAGTGAAAAATGTATCCCATTATCAGTAGCCTTTATTGTCTCTTTGCCTTACTTTGTTTACAGCAGTAAGATTTCAATTATCATCCGGTAACCAAGTTCTTGAATCTTAAATTTCAAATCACGGAATCTGTTGTGCTATGAAGACCATCCTGAAGAATATGATTAACCTCAGAGATCACCGCAATGTAGTGGTGACCGGTATAGCCGGCGGTGGAAAAACCGTCTTTTTGACCTCGCTCATTTCCCATCTCATGGAATTCGGCCAGGGGCATTTTCATATCGGCAAAGGCACAGATATTTCAGGCTTTAGAGAAAAACGGACCAGGAAAAACTGGCCTCCGAATTTTGCTCATTCCACTTATAGAGAAGACCTGGCCAGAGGCAGATGGCCTGAAAAATCAACAGACTGTTCTGAATATATCTGCCGGTTCAAGCGCACGGACTGGCTGTTTCACACCCAGAGCATTTCTTTTTTTGATTTTCCCGGTGAGCGTATTGCTGACGCGGGCATTGCCGCCTTCAGCAGCTATAATGACTGGTCCGAACACATTCTTGCTCATTTTGCAAGGCATCACGACTATATTCAGGCCGCAGGACCTTATCTTGAGCACATGAATAAAGAGAACATTTCCAGGGAGACTTTGCTTTCTCAATACCGAAAAACTCTGGCTATGCTCATTCTGGCTTATAAGCCTCTGGTTTCACCGTCCACCTTCCTTCTTGACCGGCAAGGGATTCCTGCAGCTCCAGGACCGGTTGATGAAATTGCCGCAAAAAGGCCTGCTGGAATCTCAGAGGATCGACAATTTGCCCCTCTTTCGGAAAAGGCTCGGGGTAAAAACCCTGAACTGGCCAGACAGATGTCCCTGGAGTACACAAGATACAGAAATGAAGTGGCTTTACCTGTATTCGACAAAATATCCAAAGCAGAATCGCTGGTGGTCCTGGTGGATATTCCATCCCTGCTGGCCGGAGGTGTTGGCCGTTACAACGACAACCGCCAGATCCTTCTTGATCTTTTTGAAATTTTAAGGCCAAGATCTGAGATGGGAGCTTTACTTATGAGGTATCTTCAGTTCTGGAGAAAATCCCTGGACAGGGTGGCCTTTGTTGCGGCCAAGGCGGATCTGGTCCATCCCATGGATATAGAAAACAAGAGGATGATCGGTCTTTTAAAGATGATGACCAGCAGGGCCTCTGAGATGCTGCCCCAGGTAAAAAGCGGGTGGTTTGTATGCAGCGCTTGTAACTCCACATACGCTGTACCGGGAGCGCGCAGGCTCAAGGGCAGGATAGCCCGCAACAATCCGGAGAAAGAGTTCAAGGAGTACAGCGTACCTGAACTGCCGAAAAACTGGCCGGAAAACTGGAAACCGGGTGATTATCCTTTTTTCAGGGTACTGCCCGACGCTCCGGAAAATTACCTCATACCTCCGAGACATATGGGTCTGGACAGGGTTTTTGAGTTCATTTCCGGATAGGTGATGGTTTTGATGTTCAGGCATGACAATCAGCCTGAATAGTTGCGCCGTCAATTTTTTCAGAATAATATTAGGAGCAGTCAATATGAATGAACAAGAGCATTGGGAAAATGTATATCTGAACAATCAGCCGGAAAAGATGGGCTGGTACAGACCTGAACTTGAAACATCCTTAAACTGGATAAAGGAATTTCAGCCGGACAGGGATGCCAGGATTATCGATGTCGGGGGCGGTGCTTCCACATTGGTAGACGGCCTTCTGGCGGAAGGCTACAGCTCAATAACCGTGGCTGATTTGTCAAAGACCGCCCTGGAATTAACCAGGAAGAGGCTGAGTGAAAAAGCGGATGCGGTCACATGGCTTGCAGGAGACATATCCGTTCTTGAATTGCCCTCTTCCGCGTATCACTTGTGGCATGACAGGGCCGCCTTTCATTTTTTGACAACCGAAGATGAGCGACAGAAGTACCTGGACCAGCTCAAGAAGGCGTTGAAGCCTTCAGGTCATTTGATTATGGCCACATTTTCACCCGAGGCTCCACCAAGATGCAGTGGACTTAAGGTTGAGCGTTATACTCCTTATAGATTGGAAGGTGTCCTTGGGCCGGAGTTTATACTTAAACGGGACATAAAAGAACTGCATGTCACGCCGGGCGGGGTTGAGCATATGTACCTGTACTGCTGTTTTCAGAGAACAGGTTGAGGCCTGATTATGGTCAAAAAGGAGTAAATGCGGCACCCGGAACGGAGTTCCGGTTTTGAACAGGAAATGCACATGAACGAGAAAAGACGATCCCTGCTTGGTGATCCATTGGATCAATACAACCTGGATGATGAGCATAATAAAAAGCGGGAACAGACGGGAGATGAGCAGCCTGATTCTGAGGATCAAAACGGCCGCGAGGAGGAAAAAGATTCAAGTTTCCGGAGAATGGATACTGGTTTGGGTCAACCTGATCCGGCACCAGGGCCGGAAGCTGAAATGTCTGACGTCTCTGCGGAAGAGATTGAAGAACTGCGCCGGGAACAGGAAAAACTAAGAAGGCAGTTTGAAGAGAAACTATTAGAGCTAGAGCAGACCGGAATAAAAATTCCCCGGGCTGTCTTTCGCTTTGTTATGTGGGCCGCGATTTTCCTGGCTGCAGTTCTAGGTCTTTTTATCATCAATCAGGGAGTCAGGTTCGCGGTGCAGATTCAGGCACTGAGCGTTCCCTGGAACATTCTGGCCATTTCCGGAACGGTTCTTTTTTCCGCGGTTATTCTGGTGGTTACAGGCAAGCTGATCGGAAAATTTCTGGCCTTGAGAAGTATGACTAGAATCGATCTTAAAGCTCTCAATCTGCTGTCTGAGAGAAGAAGATACCGATATCTGGCAGAACAGAAAAAAGAGGAAGCCAAAGAGGTTCTGGCAGGCTATCTTAAGGACTATAAGCTTGATGACCGGGAAGGATCAGCTCTTGGCCTGGACAAACAGGATATTGTCCGTCTGCATTCTCACCGGAGAAACCTTCTGGACAGCAGCGGCTACGCGGACTCCGCGCACTGGCTGAAGGAGCTTGACGAGACTTTCGTTCATATCCTGGACCGGACCGCCCGCAAAAGGATAAGGACCTATACCAGAGCTGTGGCTCTGGGCACCGCGGCCTCGCCCATCAGGTTCATCGATCAGATGATCGTACTTTACGCTTCCTTAAAGCTCATAAGCGAACTGACGCAGATTTACAGCCTGCGCCCGGCCATGGGCCAGAGCGTGACCATCCTGGCCAGATCGATAATTCAGGCCTATCTGAGCGGGCTCATCGGAGAACATGCCGAAGCCGGCGTGGATACCCTGGGGGATTACTACGAAAACATTTTCGGAGAGATATCCTTGACCACAGGCATTTCCGCTGCCACAGACGCTGCCCGGTTCATCATGCCCAAAGCGGGCGAAGGTGCGCTGAACGGTTTTCTGGTCTGGCGTCTTGGCAAGCATGCCCAGAAAATGATCCGGCCGCTGTGATTTCTTTTTAATGCAAAAAAAATGAAACCGGCTGTAATCATTAATTGATTTTTGCGCATATAATACAAATTTGCGTTCAAGATGACCTTTATGCTCTTAATAACCTATGCAAATGCTTTTCTTATCTGTAGAGATCTGCTCAATCAGCGTTAATTTTTCTTGCCTTTGATGTTACCGGCTGCACTAAGAAAGAAGATTTTCAGCCGCTGATCTCGCTGATTTACGCTGATTTAAATTGCTCTTCTTGTCTGCGGAGTACTGTTTACCCCGCCTGCCCGGTGTACTTTCTTCCAGTACACACAGGGTGAAATCTCTTTTATTTCACTGGGGCTCTTTCAGTTTTCGTCAACAAACCTTTTTTTGTTTAACTGGTTCAGTTGTATTTTTAGCTTTGAAAAATAAATATCAGCGGAACAAATTAAAATCATTTTGACAGCAGTCCAGAATAAAATGCTTTTCCCGCTCAGAACCGGATTATAGAAGGCCCTTTTCCCAGTTCCACAGCCCTGGTCTGTCTTTGAGCGAGATTTTTTTAGGTACCGGTTCTTTGAGGTGCAGAAAAAGAGAAAAACCGGCCTGGCGCAGTTCTGACTCAAAACCGGTAAGATTTATCTCCCAGTTTGGAAATATAAAAAAGCTTTCATCGCGTTTGGCTGCCCAGAAAGTTTCCTTTTTCGGGCTGATAAAGGGCAGAAAGGGTTTGGCCTCTTTGGCAAAGGTTCTGGAAATGCACACCGGCCACAGACCGCGGATTACCAGCCCGGTATGAATACAGGCATTTGAAGCCAGGGACAGGAGGTCTTCTCCTGAAAGCTCCGGGCTTAATACAGCTCCGTTGAACCCCATTTCCTTAAGTACGGCCAGGGCCGCCGGGTTGGCGATGTTGGCATAAGGACCTGCCCATATATTCAGGATCTCAGGGTTTTTGAACAGACCGGCCTGCCATGGTGAACCCAGGACAAAATTCCTGGCCCCTTTCTGGATCAGCCCGGCAATGATCTTTTGCCAGTTTTCTTCCTCACCGGGCCAGATGACCGGGGGCAGAAAATACCAGCCGGTTTTGACAGGCCCGAATATCCTGTTTCTCTGAGTCTCAAGGCTCAGATGCAGGCCAACAGATTCTTTTCTCTTCGGCGCGTACCTGAATACTTCCAGGTGCAGCGCTTTGGAAGCTTTTTTACTCAGGCCCGGTTTCTTGTGATAGCTGAAGATGCTTGCGCCGGACCTGATTTTTACCGTGGAAAGCTGTTTATTGAGTTCCTGCAGCAGGTTCAACAGCTCAGGCTCCTGGCGGTCGACAAGAAAAACGGGCATTCCCGGGCCGCAACCTGCAGGGAGATTGAATCTGCCTTTGGCCGGAACGCTTTTTCTGATTTTAATCAGCCTGTGTCCAGGATTTCCCTGACTTCCGATACGTACCAGATCGCCGGAAAGAAGGGAAATGGCTGGATTTATATAGCATTCTTTCTTTCCCCCCTTGATCGTGCCCAGAAATTTTCCTGATCCGGGTTCCCGGGCAGGGCTTACAGGAACAAAAGACCTCTGGGGCAAAAAATTGTAATGAGTGCTTTCCCGGCCCAGAGCCTGCTGCAGAAGTCCATGAGCCTCTTTTCTTGCTCCAGGATCATCAGGATTGTCTCTTAAAATCCTGTAGGCCGTAACAGTATAAAAAACGTAATGGGGACCTTTTTTACGGCCTTCGATCTTCCAGGCCTTGACACCGGGCAGATTGAGCAGGGTCTTTACCAGCACGTCCAGGCCCAGGTCCAGGCAGGAAAAATAATTGAGACTGCGGCCCTTGTACTCATAGCTCCGGCGGCAGGGCTGCACGCAGCGTCCCCGCAGCCCGCTCTTGCCACCCAGAAAGCTGCTCCACCAGCACCGACCGGAAACTCCGTAACACAAAGCTCCATGCACAAAAACTTCCAGATTGACCCGGCTTTTTGCAGCGACCTTTTTGATTTCATCGATGCTCAGTTCCCTGGGCAGAACTACCCGGCTGACGCCCATGTCTTCCAGTTGATTCTGACCGGCTGCGGTACTGAAGGCCCCCAAAGTGGAGAGGTGCAGCTCGCTTTCCATCCCGACCTGTCTGGCAATGTCCACCAGCCCTATATCGGAAAAAATCACCGCGTCAGGATGAACCGTACGCTGCAGCCGGTCCAGAAGGCGACCGGCTTTATCCGGCTCCTCAGGCTTGATCAGTGTGTTCATGGCCACATAGACTCTGGCGCTTTTCTTTCGGGCCAGTTCGGTAAGCGCGGACAATTGGGACAGAGAAAAGTTATCCGCTTCACTTCTGGCTGAAAAATGCTTCAGGCCGCAATAAACTGCGTCTGCTCCAGCGGCCAGGGCGGCCAGAAAAGAGGATTCCTGACCTGCCGGAGCAAGTATTTCCGGTTTAAACATTAAAATAGCATAACAGAGGCATGCCTAATTGTCCCGAGTTTTTTAAGCCGGCAGTTCACCTTAATCACCCATCACCTGACACAGAATTTCGGATCGGCCTGTGAACCGGATGAGTGTTGACCATGATCTTATTCGTATCTATATTTATATGCTTAATTCCAGCAGCCTTAAGGAGGAATATGAATCAGCATATCAAAAGAGCCCTGGACTCAGAAATCATAAGGAAACATCTCCCCGCCGGAAAAACAGTTGAAGAGCTGGAACAGGATCTGGATCACGGCACCAGGCAGAAGCTGAAGGAAGAGATCAAGGCCCTGCTCAGGGAAAAGGACGCCGTACTGGTAGCTCATTATTATGTCGCTGCAGACCTGCAGGAACTGGCCGCGGAAACCGGAGGTTTCACTTCAGATTCCCTGGATATGGCCCGTTTCGGCAATGAGCATCCCGCTTCAACCCTTGTTGTGGCCGGGGTGCGTTTCATGGGTGAAACAGCCAAGATTCTAAATCCGGAAAAAAAAGTGCTCATGCCGGACCTGAACGCCACCTGCTCTCTTGATCTTGGTTGCCCTGCTGAAGAATTTTCCGCGTTTTGTGACGAACATCCTGAGCGTACCGTAGTAGTCTATGCCAACACCAGCGCTGAAGTAAAAGCCCGTTCCGACTGGGTGGTTACTTCCAGCATTGCTGAAAAAGTTGTTCATTACCTGCATGAACGAGGAGAAAGCATACTTTGGGCTCCGGATAAATATCTGGGTGATTTTGTGCACTGCAGGACCGGCGCGGACATGATTTCATGGAATGGAGCCTGCGTAGTGCACGAGGAATTCAAAGCCGAAGCGTTGAGAAAAATGCGCATAGAAAATCCGGATGTCGGAATACTGGTACATCCTGAATCTCCGCGCGGAGTCATAGACCAGGCCGACGTAGTAGGCTCCACCACTCAGCTGATCAAGGCGGCAGTTGATCTGCCCAATCAGAGATTCATCGTGGCCACGGACCGGGGTATATTCCACAAGATGCGTGAGGCTGCGCCGGGCAAGGTGTTCATTCCCGCGCCCATAGCCGGAGAGAGCGTAACCTGCATCGCCTGTGCCCACTGTCCCTGGATGGCTATGAACGGTCTGAGCAATCTGGCTCACAGTTTAAGATCGGGCGAGAATGAGATTAATGTGCCTCCGGAAACCGGACGCAGGGCCAGGGTGTCGGTCAACCGCATGATTGAGTTCGCCCGCAATCTGAAGGGTTAGTCAGGTATTTTAACTAAAAGCATATTCAAACCATGAAAAAAATTGCTATAATCGGCGGAGGCCTGGCCGGTTGCGAAGCGGCTCTGCAGCTTGCCCGTCATGATATCCAGGTGACAGTTTTTGAAATGAAGCCTGAGAAATTCTCACCAGCGCATCAAAGCTCCAGCCTGGGTGAGCTTGTCTGCTCCAATTCCTTCAGATCCATGGAAACAGTCACAGGGGTGGGACTTCTGCAGGAGGAAATGCGCAGGCTGGGCAGCCTGGTCATGGAAGCCGCGTATAAATGCAGAGTACCAGCGGGCAAAGCCCTGGCAGTGGACAGGGAAAAGTTTGCCGCTTATCTGACCTCAAGCGTGGAGGGACACTCCCTGATCCAGGTGCTCAGAAAGGAGATCAAGGATCTGGATGATTCCCTGCTGCGCGAATTCGATTCGGTGATTATAGCCGCCGGACCACTGGTCAGTGATCCTCTGGCTGAAAGTCTTTTCAGGATCATAGGCGCTGAGGATCTTTATTTTTATGATGCCATCGCCCCCATAGTCGGCGCTGATTCCGTAGATTACCGGAAGACCTTCTGGGGATCCAGGTATAAGCCGGAAGATGACGCTTATCTCAATTGCCCCATGAGCGAAGAGGAGTATTACAGGTTTTATCGGGAGTTGATCGAGGCACAAAGTGTTCCGGCCAGAGACTTTGAAAAGGAGATTCATTTCCAGGGCTGTATGCCGGTTGAAGCCATGGCCGCCAAGGGTGAGCTGACCATGGCTTATGGTCCTTTAAAGCCGGTGGGGCTTGTTGATCCGGGAACGGGCAGGCAGCCCTTTGCCGTAGTTCAGCTGCGCGCTGAAAATCTGGAGAAAACAGCCTTCAACATGGTGGGGTTTCAGACCAGGCTCAAATATAATGAGCAGAAAAGAGTGTTCAGGCTCATACCCGGCCTGGAAAATGCTGAATTTCTGCGACTGGGCAGCATGCACAGAAACACCTTTGTCAACGCTCCACAGGTGCTGAACGAAAACCTTGAGCTTAAAGCCAGGCCGGGTGTTTTTCTGGCCGGTCAGATAAGCGGTGTGGAAGGCTATCTGGAATCCGCGGCCTGCGGTCTGTGGCTGGGGCTCAAACTTGGCCTTGAAGCCAGGGGTGAAAAACCTGTCCAGCCTCCGAGAGACACTGCCCTGGGGGCGCTCATGGCACATCTCCAGAACGACACGGTTAAATTTCAGCCAAGCAATATTCATTTCGGCCTTTTCCCGCCGCTCAAAGTCAGGACGAAGAAAGCCAGGCGCAAGGAAATGCATGCCCAGAGGGCCAAGGAGAGTTTTGAAAGCTGGCTGAGCCGTGCTGACATCAGGAATACTGATTAAGCCGGCACATGAGGCCTGATATCATTCTTGATGAGAAGCAGCTATCCCGCGATCCACTTGATCCAGATCTTCCGGGTGCGGGGGCCGTCGAATTCGGTAAAGAAAATCTTCTGCCAGGTCCCGAGCATAACCCGGCCCTTGTGCACGATGACCTGCAATGACGGTCCGATGAGACTGCTTTTGATGTGCGCGTCACTGTTGCCTTCGGCGTGCTGGTAATCGCCTCTGCGGGGAATAAGTCTTTCCAGGTTGACCAGAATGTCCCGGACCACTGAGGGGTCGGCGCCTTCATTGATGGTCAGCCCGCCGGTGGTGTGCGAGCAGTAAAGAGTCAGAACCCCGTCTTCCATACGGTTTGAAGTCAGGAAATCCTGCACTTCCCCGGTAATATCCACAAACTGTTCTCTTTTTGCAGTCTTGACCGTCAAGGAATCCATGTTTTACCTCCCGGTTAATGATCAGGTTAAAAATATGAGTTACATCAAGCTTCTTTTTCACCAGGAATTCTTTGAATATTTCAGTGTGCCTTCTTATCTTGAATATGTACTTCACAGAAGGGCGTCCATCAAGGATATAATCGAAGCTTTGGGCATACCTCATACCGAGATAGGGGCGCTAAATGTCGATGGTCTGGAAACAGGATTTGAACACATTCCTTCTCCAGGAGAAAAGATCACTGTCCTGCCGGTCAAGACTCCGGTGGATGTTACCAGATCCACCAAGCTTAGGCCAACAGAATTTCCTGAACCCAGATTCATCGTGGACGTGAACGCAGGCAAGCTGGCCATGCTTCTGCGCATGCTGGGCCGGGACACGCTCTGGAGTAACTCCTATACGGACAGTGAAGTTGCTGCTCTGGCTACAGGCGAGCAGCGTATCGTACTTTCCAGGGACCGGGGACTATTGAAGAGAAAGGAGATCGTGCACGGCAGGCTGATCCGGTCCATGCATCCCGACGATCAGCTGCAGGAAGTGATTGAGCTTTACGGGTTGAACCGTTCCTGCAGATTTTCCCGCTGTCTCAGATGCAACCAGGTTCTAAATCCGGTACCCAAGGAGAAAATCCTGCACCGTCTTGAACCACGGACCAGAAAATATTTCGACCATTTTGAAATCTGTCCCGGCTGTGAGCGCATCTATTGGAAGGGCTCGCACTGGGAGAAGATGTGCAATAGAATAAAAAACTTCACCTGAAATACTGGATGTGTCAGTTGTTTATCTGGAAAGATTAAAGGTTATTGCTAAAAATCGTCAGTCGGGGTTTCATTTTTCTGGTCTGTGGTTTGCATGAATTATTTGTTAATTTGTTTTCATCCGGAAACGGTTTTTTTTCCCTTTGGCTGCGTCAATCTGCACAATTATTCGTCAACGTATTAAGATACGCCTCCTCATAATTGATTGATTTCCTTGCCAAAAGAAAAAACTCCTCGTTTCCGGAAAGAAAACCA
>SLAE01000171.1 GCA_007127015.1 Desulfonatronospira sp.
ACCCTCGAAATCCCCATTGACAAGCAGAACGCCGACATTTTGTACACAGTCAACGCGCGCGAACCCAAATTCTACCCGCAGGATCTGCAGGAGGCGGCCATAATCTTCAATGCCGCCAAGGAAAACTGGACTGTTCCCAGCGGTGATGGCTGGGACGACACGAATCTGTCCATGTTCTGCGGAGATCTGGCCACCGCCAGGAAGCTGGTGGAGAACACCTTCAATCAGGCGGAAAAGCTCAACGCCAAAAAAGTAGCCATTACCGAGTGAGGCCACGCCTATCGTGCGGTTCGGTACGAAGCGCAAGTCTGGTTGGGTTATGAGCCGAAACAGGAAGTCGTCCATTCCGTGGAATTGTTTCACGACTATATAGAATCAGGAAGAATTAAACTCAGGGAAAAAGTCAAGGTTCCTACTACTGTTCAGGATCCCTGCAATGTGATCCGCAGCGGAGGTCTGGCTGAAAAGAACCGGAAGCTGGCGGAAATGCTCTCCGAGGATTTCCGGCCCATGAGTTATCAGGGCAACTACAACTTCTGCTGCGGCGGAGGCGGCGGAGCCATGCCCATGGGTGGAGAAATGCGCCCTCATCGCATCAAGTGCGGCAAAATCAAGGCGGATCAGATCCGGGAAACCGGAGCAAAACTTGTTTTTGTGCCCTGTCACAATTGTATTGATCAGATAAGGGATTTGAACAAGGAATACGATCTGGGCATCAAGGCCGTGCATTTCAAAGAAGTCATTACCCACAATATGGTAATTCCGGAGCACATGCTTGGTGAGACAAAAGAGACAGTCACAGAAGAGGAGAAGGAGGAGGTATAGCCATGAACAGCAGACACAAGACTATCAGTAAAACCTTCGTTGCCTTCCTGGTCATCTCGGGCCTGATGCTTGCGCCGCACTTTATAAGCGCACAAATGCCCGAATACCTGATCGACAACAAAGACGTCTATAATAATAAAAAGAAACCTGCTGTCCTGTTAGACCACGATCTGCACATGGCCGTTGCTGATTGCATGGACTGTCACCACCATTACATAGACGGGGAAAACGTTCTGGAATATTTTGACCTTTATGAGGGAGCTGAAGGGGTTTTGTGCCGCGACTGTCATGCTGAACCTGGCACCAGATTCAGGGAAGACCACGATCCGACCGTAAAAGACCTGGAACTGGCCTATCATTCCCAGTGCATCGGCTGCCACCGGGAAATGGCCGGTCAAAATGCCACCGGTCCCAGGACCTGCATCGGCTGCCACCAGGAATAACCTGCCTTTGATTTCCGTTTTCCACCCGGAAAGAAAGCTTTCCGGGTGGAAAACTCAAACCGCTTTAAAGCTTTTACGATACTCTTTGACTGATTGTGCATTTCTCGCAAATCAATACACATTTTCAAGATATTTGCTCAAGCTTAATACTTGCAAAAATTGATACATGAACACCGGGACGTGCTAATTGCCGCCGGATCAGGCTCGAGCAGCCTCCTTTATAGCCCGGCCACGCTTACTGATGTATTCTTCAAGGCGGTCCATGCCCTTTTCAATGTTTTCCAGAGAGTTGGCATAGGAAAAGCGCAGAAATCCCTCTGCTCCATCTCCAAAGTCAATGCCCGGGGTCACTCCTACTCCTGCCTTTTCCAGGATATCAAATGCCAGATCATAGGATTTGTTCGAAAGAAAAGAGGCATTGGCCAGTATATAAAAAGCGCCGGTAGGCTCAACTGTGACGACAAATCCCATTCCGGTGAGCCTTTTAAGCATGTATTCCCTACGCTGGTTATAGACCTGCTTCATATGCCTGACATCAGGTCCGGCCTCTTCGAGAGCTGCAATCCCTGCCCGCTGGGCTACGGAATTGGCTGAAATGAAAAAATTCTGATGCACGATCTGCAGGGTTCTGACATACTCTTCCGGGGCGATGAGATAGCCGAGCCTCCATCCGGTCATGGCGTACAGCTTGGAGAAACCATTGAGCACAAAGGCCCTGTCTGTAAATTCCAGAATGCTGTGCTCTTTTCCCTTATACACCAGACCGTGATATATCTCGTCCGAAACAACCCAGGGTCCAAGCCCGGCCAGTTGTTCCAGGATCTCAGGAGGAGTCAGATTTCCGGTGGGATTGGATGGTGAATTGATGAACAGCGCCCTGGTCCTTGGGGAAATATGACTGGAAACTTCCATGGGGGAAAGCTGAAAGCCGCTTTCCTGGCTGACTCTGATCTTCACCGGCACACCTGCGGAAAAACAGATAAATCCTGGATAACACGCGTAATGAGGATCAGGCAATATGACTTCATCTCCCGGATGCAGCAGGGCCGCAAAGAGCATGAACATGGCCGGAGATGTTCCTGAAGTTATCAGCACCTGGTCAGGATCCACCTCCACTCCGTAAGTCTTTTTGTAATGGCGGCTGACCGCCTGCCTGAGCTCCAGAATGCCCAGGCTGTGGGTATAATGTGTCTCCCCTCTTTCCATGGCCTCCCTGGCTGCCCTTTTTACGCACTGCGGAGTATCAAAATCTGGTTCTCCTATCTCCAGGTGTATGATTTCCCTGCCGTATTTTTCCAGTTCCTTGGCCCGCTCCAGGATCTCCATGACATAAAAAGGCTTGAGCCTGGCGCATCTGTCCGCGATCATAACTTGTTCTCCAAAAAGTTGTTTTTTATCCTGAACCCGTGAAGTTAGTTTTTTTCGACCTACTCCTTTCAGGT
>SLAE01000154.1 GCA_007127015.1 Desulfonatronospira sp.
CAGATCACCCGGCTCGAGGGCATAACCCTCAGTCCGGCCTGGTCTGCTGACGGAGAAAAGATCGCCTTCACCCTGCTTCGGGATAATCGTCACCAGCTGGGAATCTGGAACCTGCAGACCGATGAGACCAGCATCTTCAACCTGCCGGGAAACACCATCATCTCACCCGCATTCGCCCCGGACGGCAGACTGGCTGTAAGCCTGGATCCCATGGGACGACCTGACATCTACTGGCTGAACGATGAATACAGGCTTGAGCGGGCCATAATGGAGCACTGGGCTATAGACGTATCCCCAAGCTTTGACCGGACCGGGAATAAGATGGCTTTCGCCTCCGGACGTCTGGGCAATCCGCACATCTTCGTTTATGATTTCAAAAACCGTCAGGTGCAGCGGGTAACTTACGAAGGACGGTACAACACCAATCCATCCATTACTCCGGATGGCCGGTATGTAGCCTTTTCCAGGCAGACCCCGGACGGCCACCGCATTTTTGTAGCCGACACTGCAAACGGCAGGGAACGCCAGGTGAGTTTCGGCCCCGGCAACGACGAAGATCCGGCATTCTCCCCGGACGGATATTTTCTGGCTTTCTCCTCCAGCCGCAGCGGAACGTATCAGCTTTATCTGACTACACGCAACGGTGACCGGCCGGTCAGGATTCCCACCGGTCAGGGAAACGCCAAAGCTCCTAGCTGGGGTCCTGACAGAAACTTTTAAATTTCTATTGAGATTGAACATTCCCAAACCTTTACCAGTATCAGGAGGATTTATGAACAAAAGGACGGTTTTTCTGGTCACTCTTCTGGCGTTTCTTTTGCTGTCCGGATTCGGCTGCGGCAAAAAAGCTGTGGAAGCGCCAGCCGATCCTGCCGCTCATGAGTTGAGCGAGGAAGAGCAGGCCAGGCTGGCTGAGGAGCGCCGCAAGCAGGAGCTGGAAAGACAGGCTCTGGAGGAACGCAAGCTGCAGGAAGAGCGCCTGGCCCGGGAGAGGGAACAGGCCGAGGCCATGGTTCAGATCCAGGAAGCCAGAGACGAGATTACCCAGAATAGGATCCATTTCGCCTTTGACTCTTACGAATTGAATCAGGAAGCCAGATCGACCCTGCAGAAGATATCCGGGCACATGAAAAACTTCAATGACCTGCGCCTGATCATTGAAGGACACTGCGACGAGCGGGGCACTGCCGAATACAACCTGGCCCTGGGAGAAAGAAGAGCCAGAGCTGCATACGAGTTTC
This sequence comes from Desulfonatronospira sp., assembly GCA_007127015.1. Classification (GTDB taxonomy): domain Bacteria; phylum Desulfobacterota; class Desulfovibrionia; order Desulfovibrionales; family Desulfonatronovibrionaceae; genus Desulfonatronospira. Next base: position 1,242 of record SLAE01000154.1, read on the forward strand.
TGGTCCTGCTGGGGGTACCCTCAAACCAGATGCAGATAATCAGCTACGGTGAAGAAAGACCCCTGGTCCCGGAATCCAATGAAGCAGCCTGGGCCAAGAACCGCAGAGCTGAATTCAAGGTGCTGGATTAACAAAAACATCAATAGTCATCCAAAGCTTATTCCGGGGCATTAAAAAGCCCCTTCATGCGGGGCAGATTAAGCTTGGGACAGCTTGAAGCCAGATAACAAACCGGGCACCCGTCCTTATAAGGAAAAAAGGTCAAAGTGGAAAACCTGTAGTTCAGGGTGCCCTGGTTTGAAAATTCCAACCCTATTCTGGACAGCGATTTTTTAAGAATTTTGTTCGGCCTGGGAACAGGTGCGCATTGATCACTGCCGATTTTCGGGATCAGGTTCTGAAGAGCGCAGGCGACCATACTCTGGATTAGAGCCTGAAGCTTGAAACCCTGGGAAGCGGACTGATCCCAGATTTCATCCACAGCATCCTCGACTTCCCGGTCCATAAACAGGGCCAGATATCCTCTTTTTTTCCCAAGAACATAGGCATTAAGACTTTTGGACCATTTATCCCAGTATCCGAGCAGCTCCACGACTTCTCGACCATCAAGGTCTCCGGTCTGGCCCAGTGTCATGTAGGTGGGCAGATCAAAAGTAACTTCAGGGCTCACCTTTGCGGCTTCCAGTAACTTCAAGACATCCTCCTGATATTTGTGTTATCGGTCAGTGTCCCCTGTTCGGGAATGCAGGGGATCCTCACGGTTAAAACATTTTTCACGTCTTCCAGAGATTTTGTTTCAGGTCGCCATTTCGGCTTGGCAGACCGTATAACTCGTCCGGTAAGACATTTTCCTCTATGGCGTATTACACCTGCTCCAGGGTTGCTTAAGCTCAGGTTTCATATTAATTTAGATGTTTGTTTTATGCGTAACCTGAAATAATCAGTATCGGGCATCGACAGTGCCTGAGTATACAGGAAAAAAATGAGAAAACAAGAACCGGGCATCAACCAGGAACTGCAGAACCTGGATAAAAAGCTGGCTTCCCTGATCTACAGGCGCAGCCGCATGTTGGGCAGGCTTTCCCGGAGCAGACAGACTGCGGACAAGTCCCTGATTGACCCTGAACTGGAAAAAAGGCTGTGGAGAAACTGGAAAAAAGAACTGCAGGGCTATAATCCCAGCCTTGTGCGCCAGATTTTCACCCTGCTCAACAGCATGGGCTATCTTCAGGCGGAAAAATCCCGCTCCGAACCTTTTTCTCTTTATCCTTCCAGGCGCGCGGTGGACCTTGAACTCTTCGCCCCCCTGGACCGGCAGCAGAGCCTGAATCTGGTGATCATGGCTGTTCTTGGATCACACAGCGTTCATCTGAAAAAACTCACCCCCAACGATCAGCTTCTGGAACTGGTCAAACTGGCCAATGAATGCGGCGGCACTCTGGCCTGGCAGGGAGATGAGCTGAG
>SLAE01000188.1 GCA_007127015.1 Desulfonatronospira sp.
GTTTTCAGGTTGATTTTCCAAAGCTTATAAGCTTATCTACAAGTTGAATCTGCTTCTTCAGGGCTGAATTTAAAATTTTTCACTGCTGTCAAAATAATTTGCCGGAAATTTCTGAATTTATCACAAGAGCTGCAAAGAATTTTAACCAAAGTTGTTTTGAGGAGTTATGGACAATCAGCCGGAAATATGTTTTGTAGCTTCAGAAATGTATCCTTTTTCCAAATCAGGGGGACTTGCCGATGTTATTGGAGTGCTGCCTCTGACCATGCATAAAATGGGTTATAAAGTTTGCGTCATCACTCCTTTATACGGGCGTATTCTGACTGCCAACTTCAGACCCCGCCTGGTCTACGAAGATTTGAAGGTAGGTTATCCCTGGCCGGAAACCACAACTGATGTTTATAGAGCTGATTTCAAAGGCATGCCTGTTTATTTTCTGGAGCGCGGTGAATATTTTGATCGCCGTTACTATTACTGCACCTATAAGGGTGATTATTTCGATAACTGCGAAAGGTTCATTTTTTTTTGCCGGGCAGCAATTTCTTTGATGCAGGCCTTTGAAACCCCTCCAAAGATTGTACATTCTCATGACTGGCACGCGGCACTTGTCAATCCTTACCTTTATTATCAAAGAAGGTTTAATCCTTACTGGAAAAATACCTCCACAGTCTTTTCTATTCACAACCTTGCCTTTCAGGGACGCTTTTCAGTTCGGCTTTTCTGGGACTGCGGACTTCCTTATGAAGCCTGGAACATGAACGGCGTAGAATATTACGACAGCTTTAACTTGCTCAAAGGCGGCATTGCCTATGCCGACAAGATCACTACGGTAAGCCCCTCATATGCAGAGGAAATCATCACTCCCGAATTCGGCTGCGGCCTGGAAGGCATTCTTCAGAACCGAAGCAGTGACCTGCAGGGAATTTTAAACGGTTCAGACTATGAAATCTGGGATCCTTCCAAGGACAGATTTCTGGAAGCCAATTATTCCTATGATGATTTATACGGTAAACATTTATGCAAAAAGGATCTTCTTAAACTGCTGAATCTTTCCGACAAGCTCCTCTCCAGACCGGTAGTTGGTTTTATCGGCAGGCTGCGTGATCAAAAAGGAATAGATCTTTTAATGGAACTGATTCCTGAACTGGTCAGCCTGAATGTAGGTGTTGTAGTACTGGGTGAAGGTGATTCCAGGTATGAAATTGAACTTATGAACATGGTTGAGAGTTTTATGGGGCATGTGGCAGGCATAGTCGGCTATACCGAAGAAATGGCTCATATAATACAGGCAGGAACTGATATCTTTCTTATGCCCTCAAGATACGAACCATGCGGTCTGACTCAGATGTACAGTCTGCGCTACGGCACCCCTCCAGTGGCTACGGCTGTAGGAGGTCTTAAAGACACTATTATCCCCTATCCGGATGAAGACGCCACCGGGTTTATTTTCCAGCAGCCGCTTGTCCTTAATTTTTTTGATGAAATTAAGAATGCTCTCAATTTATACCAGGACGCGGATGCCTGGAAAGAAATGATCATTCGAGGAATGCGGGCTGATTTTTCCTGGAGGCGTTCCGCGGAAGAATATATTCAGCTGTATGAAAATTTCGGCTATGATTTGTGATTCTTTAGAAGCATTGTCCAGAAAGTAAAAAACCCAGCCAACAAGAAAAATATTGATTTTCGGAGGAAAACAGTATGAAAATGAAGGAGATAAGGCTTATCGCTCGCGAGAAAGGGATTAAGATGCCTTTTGCAGTAACCAAGATAGAAGCTGTACGGCTCATTCAGCGCGAAGAAGGTAATTTCGACTGCTTCGCCCGGGCAATCCAGGGTTATTGCGATCAGAATCAATGCATTTTTTATGAGGATTGTCTGGAGCTGTCCGCTGAATAAAGCTCATGGCGGTTCTTGTATATACAATGGGAGATCCTAACGGACTTGGATCTGAGCTTCTGTTTCTGGCAGATGTTAACACGATAGCCAAAAAACATATCATTTTGATCATAGGCCTGGAAAAAGCCCTCACATATCATCATCATAAAACTGACAGCCGGCATTTAAGCTGGTCCAGAATAAGCAGACCTGAGCAGGTTCTGCGGACCGGACCGGGTATTTATCTGTATCAGCCTGCCGGACTGGAATCAATTGTTCTTAGACCGGGAAAACATGATATTCAAGGTGGATTTGCCGCTGGAGCGGCTCTCAAGGCAGCCTGCGATTTCTTGAAAACCAACCCTGATGCCGCTCTTGTAACCGGACCTTTGAACAAATCCCTGCTAATTCAGGCCGGATTCCATTTTCCAGGACACACAGAGTTTCTGGCTCATGAACTGGGTGTTGATAAGGACCGGGTCTGCATGCATCTTTGCGGAGACAGGTTGAGAGTAAGTCTTGTCACCACACATTATCCGCTTAGCCGTGTGCCGGATATGATTTCCAAAGAAAAGATACTCAGTTGCCTGCGGCTGACCTGCGCGTTCACAATCCGTCTGGGGCTGGAAAAAATACCTGTCGGAGTGTGCGGGCTTAATCCTCATGCGGGTGAGCAGGGCAGGATAGGCGGCGAAGAGCTGGATATAATTGCACCAGCTATAGATCAGGCCGGAAAGGAAGGTTTGAATGTCATGGGTCCCTATCCGGCGGATACAATTTTTTATCGGGCCTTCCACGGCGAGTTCTCAGCAGTGCTGGCCATGTA
>SLAE01000184.1 GCA_007127015.1 Desulfonatronospira sp.
CCTGAGCCAGAGGAGTGGCCATCCTGTCGCAGACGTTTATCCTGGCCAGTGTGTTCACCCGGTAAACTCCGACCGGATCATTTTCATCAAGCTTCAAATCACCCCATTTTCTGGCATAGGGGAACTTAAGGTAGGACCAGGGCTCGGTGTGTTCACCGATATATTTCCCGTAGTCAGCGTACTTGAACTGGTCAAAGTTTCCATCCTGATCCATGAGTCTGAGTTCGCCGTCATAGAGCTCCAGTGCGCCGTCCGAAGGCCTGACAGTGCCCAGATAGCCTGAAGGAAATACTCCCAGCACCTTTACCGCGTCCAGGTACTTGGGAAAAATCTCCTCCCGGGCGAATTTCATGGTGAACAGGCTGAATTCCTTGAGCTCCTGGACTCCTGCCAGAAGCTCCTTGCGCATGTCTTCGTCCAGAGGCTTTCCAAAACCACCGACTACCGCGGCTATGGGATGGATAACCTTGCCCGCGAACTTCTCCAGCTGCATCTGGCCTTTATAGCGCATGCTTACCACTTTCTTGGCCAGTTCAGGGTTCGCCCCGACTATACCTACGACATTGCGAACGGAATAGTCGGCATCCGGGCCCAGGACGAAGTCGGGCGCGGCCAGAAAGTAAAAGTGCAGGATCTTGTCCGGAATGTAGGCCAGCATCTGGCATAATTCCCTGAGCTTCCTGCCAGTCGGGGGAAGCTCAAGGCCCAGACACTCGTCAGCGGCCTTATTGGAAGCCAGATGATGCTGCCAGGGGCAGATCCCGCAGATGCGGGTTACGATTCTTGGCACCTCCTCCACCGGACGGCCAATTACGAATTGTTCAAACCCGCGCAGAGAAAGGACGTGCAGCTTGGCATCGGATACATTTCCGGTATCATCCAGATGGATGGCCACACTGGCATGCCCTTCAATACGGGTGATGGGAGCAATATTTAATGTCTTACCCATTTCTACCTCCTACCGGTCTTTTCAATACGCCGTGAGCGCCCGCGAAACGGGCCAGATACCCCCGGCGATCGGGCATCTTGTTTGGATCAAAACCTACCGAGGCCAGTGCTCCCATGTAATCCACCAGGGGTTTGGCGCCTTTGCGCACAGGTCCATAACATCCCCGGCAGGGCACTCTTGCGGAGATGCATCTGGGAGCACCGTTCTGGCCTCCGCAGCCCACACCGGTAACCGGTCCCAGGCACAAAAAACCCTGCTCCAGAAGACAGCGCATCTCGCTTAGAGGCTTGTCCGGATCATACAGCGGAGAAGCGAGCATGCGCTTGATATCCGCAAGCCCTTTTTTGCTTTCCCTGATGGTCGGACAGGAATCGCACACGGATTTCTCAGGCATTTTGTAATCGGTCTTTCCTTCCAGAAGAGCCAGCACCGCGCCGGCGATCCAGTCCGGATGCGGCGGGCATCCGGGCAGGTACAGATCCACATTGACCAGCTGATCCACTGCATAGCACTGATCAAGCAGAGGTGGTATATGCTCTGTGGGATAATCAGCCGGGTCGGTTGTCGGTGAATCCTTGTAGTAGAACTTTTTAAGCTCTTCATCCGTATACATGTTGATCATCGCCGGAATGCCGCCATCTGTGGCGCAGGTGCCCAAGGCGATGAGAATCTGACATTTCTTGCGCATCTCCAGAAGAACTTCCTTGTGTTCTTCGTTGCGCACTCCGCCGGAGACAATGCCAACCACCGCCTCAGGTATGCTCAACTCCTTTTCCTCTCCGGTCTGGCCAAAATACTTCTTGTCCAGAATAACCGGAATATGGACAAACTCCAGATTATTGACCAACAGGTCAACCAGGACGTCTCCCACATTGAGGATGGCGATTTCACATCCGGCGCAGGCGTTTAGCCATTCTTCGGCTACTGTTACCTTGGTCATATAAGTACCTCCATTTAAAACAAACAGGGCTCTGGTTGCCTGTTAGGCATTGACAGTCTCTTTCTGGACCTTCAAGGGATTTGGTCCCAGAGACCTGATGGTATCAGTGAATTCAGTTACTAATTTGGCGAACCTAGGAGCCTCGGCCGAAGATACCCAGTCAATCCGGAACCTCTCCGGGCTGATTCCCAAGTCTTCCAGAACCAGTTTTATGGCCTGTCCCCGGGCGTATGCCTTGTGATTACCATCCAGGTAATGACATTCACCCAGATGTCAGCCCAGGACCAGAACGCCGTCCGCGCCTCTCTCCAGCGCCTCCACAACCAGATTGGGATGAACCATGCCCGAACACATTACTCTGATGGCGCGCATGTTGGTTGGGTACTGCATCCGGGAAACACCGGCCAGATCCGCTCCTGCATAAGCGCACCAGTTACAGAGAAATCCGACAATGACGGGTTCGTTGTTATCAGCCATCGTAACTTCTCCTTATATTTTAAACATTTTCAAGAGCAGCAAGCAGCTGAACTCTTAGCTGTTCGTTGGTGAAGCCATGTATATACACACCATGCTTGGGACAGGTGGCCTCACAAATGCCGCATCCTTTGCACAGCGCCTTGTTGGTTTCGATCTTTTTATGCATGCTGCCGTCGCGGTCATAATCGGTCAGGGAAATCGCGCCGTAAGGACAGGTATCCACACATATGGCACAGCCGTCGCAGTTTTCAGTTACGTAGGACTTGATCGAATCAAGCGGCATGACCGATCTGGACAGGATGGTCGAGGCTCTGGAAACAGCGGCATTGGCTTGGGCGATGCATTCGTCAATGGATTTTGGAAAATGACACAAACCAGCCAGGAACATGCCGTCGACACTCATGTCCACCGGGCGGAGCTTGGCGTGAGCCTCCTGAAGGAAGCCGTCGGTATTCAGTCCGCATTTGTAGAGTTCAACCAGGTTTTTGTGCTCAGCGGGCACAATGGCTGAAGCCAGCACCAGATAATCCGGCCTTATCTCCACGTCCCGGAAAAGAACATGATCCTTGGCCACTACCACCAGATCGTCGCCGTCCTTGGATACCCGGGGTTTGTTGTCCGGAGTAAAGCGGATGAATATGACTCCAAGCTCTCTGGCTTCCCTGTACAGATCTTCCCTGGCCCCATAGGTGCGGATATCCCTGTACAGCACGTAAACAGGCAGCTTCGGATTGGCTTTTTTGAGCTCCACAGCCGAATGCATGGTATGCGTACAGCATACCCGGCTGCAATAAGGTCTTTCCGGCTCGCGCGAGCCGGCGCACTGAATAAAGACCGCTCCTTTGGCCTTTTCCAGCGCAGGCTTGTGTTCAGACATTTCCTTGTCAAACTCAAGATGAGTGAACACCCTGTCGTCCTGACCGTAAAGGTATTCATCCGGCTTGTATTCGTGTCCTCCGGTGCAGACAACTGCGATTCCGTACTTTATGGCCTTTATTTCTCCGGCGACATCGATTTCGCTGACAAAATCTCCGACCGAACCTTTATTGGCCTTGATATCAGCGTTTTTATAGACTTTTATCGCGGAATGATTCTCCACTTTGGAGATCAGATCTTCCAGATATGGGCGAATCTGTTCACCTCTCCAGGTGGAAGTCAGGTTCCAGGCGTTGCCTCCCAGCCTGTCAGTCTTTTCCAGAAGGATGGTCTCATAGCCCTGATTGGCAAGGCCCAGAGCGGTTACCATGCCGGATATACCGCCGCCCACGACCAGTGCGCTCTGGTTTACTTCTACGGACAGATACTCCAGAGGCTCAAGCATGGAAGCTTTGGCCACAGCCATGCGCAGCTGATCCTTGCTCTTTTCCAGAGCTTTTTCCGGCTCCTTGCTGTGCACCCAGCTGTTCTGATTCCGGATATTGGCCATCTCAAACAGATATTCATTGAGCCCGGCATCCTTCATGGTCTCCCTGAACAGAGGCTCATGTGTCCTCGGGGTACAGGCGGCGACCACAACCCGGTTCAGGTTGTGTTCCTTGATCTTGTCCCTGATCAGGACCTGGGTGTCCTGGGAACAGGAGAACAGGTTGTTTTCCACGTAGACCACATTGGGAAGACCTTTAGCGTATTCGGAAAGTTCCTTCACGTCTATGGTTCCGGCGATATTTATGCCGCAGGAGCATACAAAAACCCCGACCCTGGGCTCTTCAGCGGATACGTCCTTTTCCTGGGGAAAAGTTCTTTCCTGAGTCAGCGAGCCTCTCTGACTGCTTAAAGCCACAGAAGCCGAGGCAGCGGCAGATGAAGCTTCTGTTACCGACTGCGGAATATCCATGGGATTTTGAAAGCTTCCGCTTGCGTATATCCCGGGTATATTAGTCGTTCCAGGGGCAAAACTGGAGCTTTGGGCGAAGTTGTACTTATCCAGTTCCACTCCCAGCTTTCCGGCCAGATCAATCGACCCTTTGCTGGTCTCCAGACCTACGGACAGGACCAGCATGTCGAAGTCTTCCTTTACTCTTTCACCGGTCTGATCATTGAAGTACTCAACAGTCACGCCGCCTTCCGCGCCGGGATAGGCTGTATGGATGCGGCTTTGAACAAAACGGATCCCTTTTTCCTGAGCCTGCTCATAATATTTCTCAAATTCTTTTCCGTGGCTCCTGATATCCATGTAGAATACGGCCTGATCAACATCGCCGGTGGTGTGTTCGGCGGTGACCAGAGCCTGCTTGATGGCGTACATGCAGCATACCGAAGAACAGTAGCCGTTGTCGCACTTGTTGATGTTCCTGGAACCCACGCATTGCAGCCAGGCTATCTTTTTGGGTTCCTTTCCGTCTGAAGGCCTGGTCAGGTGACCCATGCAGGGACCGTTGGAGGAAAGAAGTCTTTCATATTCCATGCTGGTGACCACATCATTGAACTTGGAATAGGCGTAGACGTCAAAAGCTGACGGATCAAAAGGTTTGAAACCCGGAGTCAGAATAACCGATCCGACATTGATTTCCTTGATTTCATCCTGGAAATTCTGATCAAAATCAATAGCCCCGGTAGGACACACCTTTTCACAGGCCCGGCATTTGCCCTTGCCCTTAACCCCTTTGTTTCCTCCCTTGACAAAGTAGATGCAGGTCTCCTTCTCAATGGCGTACTTCAAAGGCACGGTCTGTCCGTACTTGATGTAAGCCGACTTACGTTTGTCCAGACCTTCGTTAAACTCGTCAGGCACCTTTTTGGGACATTTTTCCGCACAGAGATTACAGGCTATACATTTGTCCATGTCCACAACACGCGGTTTCTGACGCACCTTGACCTGAAAGTTGCCTTCCTGGCCGCTGATGCCTTCCACCTCAGCCAAAGTCAAAAGCTCTATGTTTAAGTGCCGACCGCACTCAACCAGTTTTGGCGAGATGATTCACATGGCACAGTCATTGGTGGGGAAAGTCTTGTCCAGCTGGGCCATTGCCCCTCCAATACCGGACGTTTTTTCCACCAGGTAAACATAGTAGCCGGCGTCAGCCAGATCCAGGGCGGACTGAATGCCGGCTATGCCTCCGCCGACAACCATGACTGCGCCTACATTTTCTTGTGACATATTTACCCCCCTTTTTATAAGTGGCAATTAATTTAATAAATCGATTATTGATGAATTGAATGCTAGCAAATTCCGTTAATGAATTTCAATCAATTTTTAAGGTTATTATAATAATAAATAATTATTAAACAAAGTAATAGTTATGAATTACATTTTTTTAACAATTTTTTTAAAAAAAAGCTAGACTTTTTTAGTCTAAAACTCAAATCAAATTATTGATTGCCCTTTATGCATCAATCAAATATTGTGCGCAGCAAACTGCTAAAAACAGGGGCAGAAGAATATGAGAAAAAATCGGTTCAAGTGCCTGATAATTCTTGCAGTTCTAAGCTTGTTCGCCGTACTTTCAGGATGTTCTAGAGAAGTCTTCCCCCCTTCTTCCCCGCGCCCGCAAATTTCTGAGCGGGAAAAAGCCCCTGATCCAGGGCGTGCAGTGGATCCGACACTTAAGACCTATACGGTTCTGGGCCAGACTTATACCCCATTGGCTTGCGCCGAAGGTTTTGTTGAAGAAGGCATTGCCTCGTGGTATGGACCAAAATTTCATGGCAGACAGACAGCCAGTGGTGAAATTTTTAACATGTACGAGATGACCGCTGCGCACAGGCTGCTGCCAATGCACACATTAGTATTAGTCACTAATTTGGATAACGGCAAGTCAGTTAAGCTAAGAATTAATGACCGGGGGCCTTTTGTTGACGATCGCGTCATCGACCTTTCTTTAGCAGCAGCAAGGAAGCTGGAAATGATCGGTCCCGGAACCGCCCCGGTACGGGTTGAAGCCGTGGGCAGCGCCTGCAGATACGAACTGCCCGGGACATTTTATGTGCAGGTAGGCTCCTTTGCCAGCAGGGACAACGCAATGAAGACGCAAAACATTATGCGCCGGCAGGGATACAGGGAAACACGTCTGCAAAAAACGATGCTCAACGGTCAGGCCTTCTGGAGAGTACAGGCCGGAAAATTCAACAGCCTGGGCTCTGCCGAAAAAGCAAAACAAAGTCTGGAACAGGATTATTCCGGAACTTTCATAGTTGCAGATTAATTTGAGTTCCCGTTAATTTCCGATCTGAATTTTCTGGATAAGCGAAAGACAACCACTTTACGCCCGGAAAGGACTATTGCTTCGCTGGTCTGAGGGTTGCGCCCTTTTCTGGGCTTCTTTTCATAAGTTTCAAATTTTCCGAAACCGCTGATCAGCAGTGCGTGGTCCTTTTTGATAGCCTTTTTTACAATCTGAAGCAGATGCTCGATCTGCTCTTTTACTTCTGAACGATTCCTGTCGCTTTGCTCGTAAATCTTATCCACCAGATCCGCTTTGGTCAGGGTACTGATCATTTACCTCCTCCTCGTGGCTTGACCGATGCTTTATTTCGGTCAAAATTCAGTGTTCAGTAGTTTGAGTGGATTGCCATATTCTGAAAAAGGACTAACAACATCCTAGATTCCTGAGCGAATTTTTTGTGAGAAGGCTTGCATCTGCTCCTCGCTTTCATATTTGTCCTGGGGCCAGAGCTGCAGACCATCCCCATGAAAGCGCGGGATCATATGCCAGTGAGCATGCATGACCAATTGTCCTGCAGCTTTAAAATTGTTCATGTTCACGTTGAAACCGTCAGCTCCAAGTCCTTTGAGCATGCCTTTAGCGACGATGCTGATGACTTCGTGCATTTCACCGGCAAGTTCAGGTGAAATTTCCAGAATATTTTCCGCGTGCGTCTTGGGTATTACCAGGCAGTGCCCTTTTGCGGCAGGTGCAATGTCCAGAAAACACAGGATCGATTCATTTTCATAGACTTTGACACATGGAATATCTCCGTTGACCATCTTGCAAAAGATACAATCCTGCATTTCTGCCTCCTTGCTCCCCTGGGTCCGGCAACAGCAAAGCTGATTAACAACTTGAATCGTTTGTAAGTTTTTTATACAAACCTTTAACTTTTTGCAACCCCTGCACTTTTAAATTTATGGATTCAGAATATTTATCATTCCAGCATCCGGAACCGCCAAAAACAAAGATCCGTCTTCATCCTGTTTTTCTGCCTTTTGCCGGCTGCCCTTTTCGCTGCATCTATTGTTCTCAGAAACTGCAGACCGGAACGGACATGCTTGCTGCAGAAAAAACAGCCAGAGAAGTATTCGCTTTTCTTTCATCGAATTTTACCCGGAGCAGGAAACCTGTATCTCTGGGTTTTTTCGGAGGGACTTTTACAGCCATGCCCCTAAAAGATCAGCTGCTTCTTCTGAATATGGCTCATGAGCTCAAAAAGCTGGGAGCTGTTGAGCATGTCCGCTGCTCCACTCGCCCTGATTGCGTGGATGAAAAAACAATCATACTTTTGAAAAGTTATAAAATGGACATGATCGAACTGGGCATCCAAAGCTTTGACGGCCGCTCACTTGCCGGCTCCAGGCGCGGATATACGGGAGCTCAGGCTCTGGCTGCCGCCGACAGGATCAAAAAGGCCGGTCTTGAACTGGGTATTCAGCTCATGCCCGGACTGCCGGGCTCCAGAGCATCAGCTTTCTTAAAAGATACTGAAATTACATCCGGTCTTAAGCCGGCAGCTGTGCGCTTATATCCTTGTCTGGTCGTGCAGGACACCCCCCTGGCCGTGCTTTGGAACGAAAATAAGTTTCAGCCCTGGAACCTCAAAAAAACGCAAAGTCTTATTTCCAAAGCCCTTCTAAGATTCTGGAGCAGAAACATTCCGGTCATCCGTATCGGGCTGGCTCCGGAAAATTCTCTTTTGTCCGGAATATTGGCTGGTCCCTGGCATCCGGCGCTGGGTTCAATATGCCGAAGTCAGGCTTTGGCCACATACATTTTGGCAAGAACGGCAGGCAAAAAAATCAAGCAAATATTCGTACCCGGGAGGTACCAGAGCGATTTCTGGGGTTTTAAAAAGAAAAATTCGAGTGTGTTCCTTAAACGGGGTATAAGCACAGAAAATGTACGTCTGAGTCAGGGGGAGCTTTTTGAACTGGTTTTCGAACCTAATCGCTTTTAAGCCCCAGCACCCTGATTACCTTTTCTGCCGCGGCCCTGGTAAATTCTTCCTGGCTCATGCGCTCTTTTTCAACTTCGCTTAAGATTTGTTTAGGGCTGTTTACATACTCATCTTTAGGGACAATGTCGTAGCCGGATGGAAAAGAGCCGCTGAAATACATTTCCTGGAAATTACTGAACTTTAGAGCATGGGCAGTGGAGTCCAGGATGGCCAGTTCATTCTTGTCCATCAGTCTGAGTTCCCTGGCCCGCATCAGTCCTGCCAGACATTCTCCTCCCTGAGTACAGGTAATATGACCATTTTGATTGGCCAGGAGCATGGACTCAATTATTGCCTGCTCCTCCACCTGGACTACATTGAAAGTTCCCCTCCCCTGCACTTTTTCATAGATGCAGGCCAGATCCCTTACCCTGGGGAAGGACACCGGGTTGCCGATCATCGCGGCCTGAGCCACGCTTGGACTTACCTGCACCGGAGAAAAGCTTCTTTGTTCCGGTTTTTGCTGATAATACCTGAAGACTGGATCGGCATGTCTTGACTGGACGCCGAATATTCTGGGCAGAACCGTAATCAATCCCAGATCCTTAAGCTTTAAAAAGCCGCTCATAATGGCTGTTATATTGCCGGCGTTGCCAATAGGCACGAACAGGGCTGTATCTTGCATATCCCAGTCAAGCCACTGAGCCACTTCAAAGGCGTAGCTTTCCTGGCCGAGGATACGCCAGGCATTCTTGGAATTAAGCAGAGCCACCTTGAAGTTATCCGCAAGAAATTCCACCACCCGCATACAGTCGTCAAACACTCCGGGCAGTTCAATGACCAGAGCGCCGCTGCCCAGGGGCTGGGACAGCTGTTGACTGGTAACCTTGCCATGAGGAAGAAGAACCACTGACTTGATGCGGTTGTCTGCGTACGCGGCATAAAGAGCGGCCGAGGCCGAGGTATCGCCGGTTGAAGCACAGATGGCCACAACCTGATCCCAGTTCTTCTCCCGCACCAGACGTCCCAGATAGCTGAAAGCACAGGCCATGCCCCGGTCTTTGAACGAGGCGCTGGGATTTTGTCCGTCATTCTTAAAAGCCAGATTCTGGCCCACATTTTTCCGGAGCCTGTCTGAAGCGAATATTATGGGAGTGTTTCCCTCTCCTAAATAAACTATATCCTGTTCACTGAATACGGGAGCTATGAGTTCATAAAACCTGAATATTCCCCTCAATGCAGTAATTTTGCCGGCTGCGCGGGCATCAAAGAGCGCTCGCCATTTTTCCCCGGAAACCTCTTTCAGGTTTGGAAAGTTATGATCTTTTAACAGAAAGACGCTGCCGCATTCAGGACAGGTATAATAAAGCTCATCACCGGGGTACTCCTTCTCACAGCCCAGGCAATGGTATCTTAAATCTCCGCGGTAAGCGGGAAAACCGCTTTTAATCATATCCAGCATTCCTTACTTTTTTATTTTAATCCCCTTGAATCCGTGAAGTCATCTTTTCCGCCTAATTATCCCTGCATCCGCTATCCCAAAAAAACGTGCCCCAGGGCTCCTGCCAGCAGCAGCACTGAGATCACCCCGTTTAAAGTAAAAAAGGATACATTCAGTTTTTCCAGATTGTCAGGGGAAATCATTCTATGTTCCAGATAAAGCACTGCAGCAACCACGATCCAGGCCAGAAAATAAGGCCAGGTTGCCCCCACAGCCACCCCGGCCAGGAGAAAAAAAAGTGCGGCATTGACATGACTGAACCCGGACAGGGCAAAAGAAGTCTTCAGACCCAGTCGGGCTGGAATTGATCTGAGACCTGTTTTCTTGTCGAAATCTACATCCTGGCTGGCATAGAGTATATCAAACCCAGCCACCCAGAACAGAACCCCGAGAAAAAGAAATACTCCAGGTAAAGTCAGTTCCGGAGCATAGGCAATCCATCCGGCCA
>SLAE01000191.1 GCA_007127015.1 Desulfonatronospira sp.
ATCCAGTCCGGAATGGAGGAGATAGACTCCGCTCTGGAAAATCTGAGCCTGGAAAACAATATATTGCGGGACAGCTTCGCGGATATTCAAAGCTCTCACGATCAGCTCCAGCAGTCTATGGTGGACCTGAGAGATTCTCAACAGGAGCTTGCATCAGATTTGGAGCCTGAAGTGGAAAGGATTTCCGGAAGGTTGGATTCAATAGCTGATGAACATGCAAGGCATATGGAAGCACTTCAGGAGCTGGATGAACTTCATCCCCTGATTTCCGAGGTTTCGCAGGAACTGGAAAGGACCGAAACCAGAATAGAGGAATTATCCTCCAGGATCGAAGCTTTCGAAAATCGGGATGCTGCTGTTCAGGAGCTGGAGCAGAGAATGGAAGGCATGATTACGGACTTATCCGAAAGAATAAGCTACGCCGATCAGGGACTGGCTTACAGGCTTGAAGAAACCGACTCCAGTCTGCAGGCACTGGACAGCCGGCTGGAAGAACGCACAGTTTACATGGGCGGCATTACGCTTGCCGCGGCACTTCTGGGGTTGATCGGACTGGTGGCCGGAATTGCAGCGCGCAGAGGCAAACAAAAAGTTAATGTAAAACTTGAAGAAACAAGCAGTGAATTAAAGCGTGAATTCATGGAACAACAGGCTCTGCAGGATACCAGGCTTTCCGAACTGCTGGAAAACCTTGCCGAAGTCATGCCGGAACCCGGGAAATATATACCTGTGGCTGAAACTGAAGGACCACCCGTGGAAATGGACCATTCTCTGGCCATTAGTCTTGGAGAGGAAATTTACAGATTGGTTAAACGGATAAAATCCATGCCCGAAGACCACCACCTCGCCCCGGAACTTAAATCGTCCATTTCCAGGCTGTTCAAGGCCTTAAAGAATAAAGGCTATAAGATTGTCGACCTTGAAGGCAAGCCTTACAGTGATGATATGCAGGCCAAGGCTGAATTCGTGTTGACCCATGAACTGCTTCCAGGCGAACAGATTGTCTCCAGGGTTAAAAAGCCGCTGATCAAGTATCAGGATGAAGTAGTACAGCAGGCTGAAATTGAGGTGCTGGTGGGAGAATGATCATGACAGGCATGCGCCTGTTCTGACATTGATCAGGTGCATGCCTCAATATATTCATTACGCAGGGAATCGATCAACTCCTTGACAGACAGAAGTTCCTTAACTCTGGGCGCGGTTTTTCCGGCAAATACAAACCCTCTGTTCATCCTTCCCTTCTTGGCGCTGGCCAGGGCGGAAGCAATGCAGTAAGGGGTTTTCTGATAATCGCAGGTCACAATGCAGTGATATACGCACTTAAATGGCTTTCTTCCGCCCTTTTCCACATCGGAAAGAAAACGGTTGCGCAGGGCTCTGCCGGGCATGCCCACCGGACTTTTGATAATCGTCAGATCTTCTTCTTTGCTGTCAATAAAAGCCTGTTTAAAAGCCATATCGGCATCACACTCATGAGTGGCCACGAAACGTGTACCCAACTGGACTCCGGATGCCCCGAGCCTTAAAAATCTGCAAATATCCTCACCGTCAAAAATTCCGCCTGCGGCAATCACCGGGATGTCCTGTTCATGCTCCTGTTCAAAGGGCTTCACTTCTTCAATGACTTCCTTAACCAGGTTTTCCAGCTTATAGACAGGATCGTCTATCTGCTCCTCCTTAAAGCCCAGGTGACCACCGGCCAAAGGTCCTTCGACCACAAAACCATCGGGCAGATAATTAAATCTGGACAGCCATTTTTTACACAAGACCCTGGCGGCCCGTGCCGAAGAGATGATGGGTACCAGTTTGGTTCTTGATTCTTTCTGCAGATATTTCGGCAGATCAAAAGGCAGGCCCGCCCCTGAAAAAATGATGTCCACTCCTTCCTGGATGGACGTTTTGACCAGTTCTGTAAAATTGGTCAAAGCCACCATGATATTGACTCCCAGAATTCCTGAAGTCATTTCTTTGGCTTTTCGAATTTCTTTTTGTAGAGCTCGAATATTGGCTGCGTCAGGATTTTTGACCACATCAGGCTCATCCATTCCGATCATGGCTGCGGAAATCACGCCTATACCTCCCTGATTGGCCACTGCTGAAGACAGTCCGGATAGTGAGATTCCCACTCCCATACCACCCTGGATTATCGGCACTTTTGCGGTGAGGTCCTTAATCTTGAGCTCAGGAAAGTCCATCTGGTTCCTCCAAAAATAAAATGCAATTTATTAATTAAACACATAAAATTTTAAAAATCAAGAACCAAATTGCACTTAGTTCGGTTCTTAACAGATTTGCCTGCCGGTGAAGACAGAATTATTTCCAGTAAAAAGTCAAGATTTTTTCAAGGAATAAAATCCCGAAAAGGGCCGCTCTGATTATTCAAGGCTGGATCTTAAATCTTTTAAAAGTCATTTAAACCTGTACTGATAATATTTTAAAAAAACCTTCAATAGGACTGCAAGAAGTAAGTAATTGATAAAAATTCAGCTCAATTCTTTTTTAAAAACAGCCTCTTTTTTGATGGCGTCCAGGATATCGGAGAGTACGGGTTTTACATTTTCCCGGATATCGCCTGAGACAATTATGAACAGCAGGTCATCACCCGGCTTGAGCAGGCCTTCATTAGCCTGAACAATGATTTTAAAGATACCGGGTTTTTGCTCGAATCTTTTTCTGATTTTTTCGATCCTGTCATAATCCGGAGTCACTTCCACAGCAGCAACACTGGAACGGTCCTTCCTGGACCATGCCCGGACGACTCCATTATGGATAAGAACCATGCCCACATTTTCGGTAAACCCCTCTTCATTCTTAAGCAGGGCAATGGTTTTGGATATATCCATTTCGCATCTCCTTTTTCTGATTGATTATTTTTGAGCTCTTATTTTCCGTCTTTAATTAAAGGAGATAAACAGGGCTCAACTTCATTTGAACTTCAAATGGGAGGTTATTCAATCATCTTTAACCATAAATAGCAAGAATAAACGACCTTGCAGAGATCAGCCGTGCTGTTTATATGTATTTCAGAATTTATCAGTAATATCATACAAGAAAATGTTCTTTAGCCGCAAACACTCATTGCCAACATATCTGAAACTGAATACGTTATAATGGTTGAATACTGAACTGAGGCCGTGGAGCGGATTCTTAAGGCTAAACCACAAGGAGTTCACATGAACAAAACAGAATTGATCAGAAAAATTGCTGAAAACGCTGAAATGCCTAAAGCCAGTGCCCAAAAATGCCTTGATGCCATCATCGATTCAATTTCCGAAGAACTTAGCCGGGAAGGTAGAGTGAGCCTTGTGGGCTTCGGAACATTCTACGTCAGTCACAGACAAGCCAGGAAAGGAAGAAATCCGCAGACCGGGGAAGAAATCCTCATAGATGAAAGCAAGGTTCCCAAATTCAAGCCTGGCAAGAATTTGAAAGAATCGGTCTTATAAAACAAATATCAGTACCGTTTTTTTAGTACCTGCTGCACATTTGTGTGCTGACCGGAGCAGCTTCCGACATTCTGGCTTTTATCGCCGGAGGCTTATATATTCTTTTGTTCTTCACTCATCAGCCAGTGATGAACTTAAAATATAGCCCAGCTTGTAAGCCTTTTCCAGGTAATCAGGATGTTCCAGTACGTCTTTTTCAGCATCCAGACCTCTGCAGAGAAGACTGTCCCTAAGCTCCATATCCAGGACATCGAAAAAATAACGCACACTCAGCACCGCACCTTCAAAAAGCCTGGGTCCTCTGGTCGCCCCTGCGGAAACAAAGGCTCCCCTGCGTTTGAAAGGCCTTTTGCCCTGCTCCTGATCAATTCGATATTTCCTGACCCAAAGGGATTGAAAACGGTCCATGAAAGCCTTGGTCTGGGCTGTAACTGTATAGAAAAAAATCGGTGAAGCAAGAATCAATCCTTTAGATCCCAGGATCCGGTCCCGTAAGGCTTGAAAATCATCTTTGATCGCGCATTCTCCGTCCTGCTGACATTTATATACTTCCAGGCAGGGCGAGATATTCAAATCCCTTAAAAAAAATTCGCCCACTGAAAAGCCTGCATCCTTTGCTCCCTGTACGGCATGAGACAGAAGCGTTGATGTGTTGCCATGCCGCCTGGGGCTGCCGTAAACAGCCACCAGATCGTAAATCTTTTCTTCAGAAATGGACATGTTATTTCCTGTTTATGAGTTGTATACACAAAATACCAATCCCTATCACGGTTCATCAGTCTCAGTTTCTTCTGCTTAATGCCGGTTAAACCAGCCCTGTTTGACACAATATGTACTCCAGTTTAATTCTAACACAAAACAGAATTAAAGGAGGCACCTGTCTTGGAAACATATATAATCTTTGCAGCCGCAGTTCTGCTGCTGGCCAGGGCATCCTGGCAGACAGTTCTTGCGCTTTTAAACCACAGCCATGTCAAGAAATGCAGCCATTCTCCTCCGGAAGCAGTCAACCAGGTCATGGACCAGAAGACATTTACCAGATCTATTTCCTATACATTGGACAAAAACAGAATGGAAGTATTCAGCATCTGGTACGGGGCCATTATTCTGGGGGTTCTTCTTTTCTCGGGCATATTGCCCTGGTTCTATCATCTTTACTTTGAAGCCGAGAATTATTCCTTTATCCTGAGTGAAAGCCTCTTTCTGGTAAGTATATACATCATTTTATCCCTGACCGGACTGCCTCTTGAATATTACTCAAAATTCAAACTGGAAGAGCGTTACGGCTTCAACAAAAGCACTGTCGGCCTCTGGATCAAGGACAACCTTAAAGGGCTGATCATAGGTCTTGTAATTGGGGTTCCTCTTATCAGTATGATAATTTTTCTCATATTCAGGCTGGGAGACTTCTGGTGGATCTGGGGCTTTGTTCTGGTGGTAGTTTTTCAGCTGGTGATGATGATCCTTTACCCGATGATCATCCTGCCCTGGTTCAATAAACTCAGCCCTCTTCCAGACGGAGAGCTGAAGGACAGGCTCATGCAGCTTGCGGATCGGACAGGTTTTAAGGCCAGAACCATCCAGATCATGGACGGAAGTAAACGCTCAGGACATTCAAACGCTTTTTTCACCGGTTTCGGCAGATTCCGCCGCATTGTCCTTTTTGACACTCTTGTCGAGCAGTTGAACCCGCAGGAACTTGAAGCCGTTCTTGCCCATGAAATCGGGCATTACCAGAAAGGTCACATACCCAAAATGACGGCTTTGTCCTGGGCCATGCTTCTGGCAGGGTTTGCTCTTATTGCCTGGCTTTTGAACACACCGGGTTTTATCCAGGCTTTCGGCTTCAACCCTGAACAGGCAGGTCCAGCTCCTGTTCTGCTGCTTTTCGGACTTCTTGCCGGTCTCGCAACCTTCTGGCTCAGTCCCGCCCTCAGCCTTATTTCCAGGAAATATGAATACGAGTCCGACAGATTCGCTGCCGAGCACACGGGAAATCAGCCGATGATCATGGCCTTGCGCAAGCTCAGCGAAAAAAACCTGGCCAACCTGACCCCCCATCCTGTGTACAGCGGTTTTTACTACTCCCATCCAGCTCTCGTCGAGAGGGAAAATGCCTTGAAGCAAACAGCCCCAGTGCCGGACTGAAGATGGTTCAGATGGATTAATCGATGCAACATCTGGTAATGCATTCAAAATTTCAAAGCTTATCTATCCTGAAGATAAGACAGCGCAGCTGCTGAATATCAAAAGCATCAGGTACAAGAGTTTATCCGTTTATTATTTTCGGTATGTGACTCCGTTCGGCCCCTGTCCCACTTCAATAATTTTAACCACTTCACGTGAGCGTGTATCAATTATTGAAACTGAATTGTCCATGGTATTGGTAACAAATGCCAGCTTTCCGTCATCGCTGATCACCACTCCGTGTGCGCCTCTTCCGCTTCTGATCGTTTCCACTACCTTTTTTTCGACTGTTCCAATCACTGATACAGTATCATCCGGATCTTCCGGGGTACCTTCATTGGCAACATAAACATATCTGCTGTCAGGAGTGGCATAGACCTGGATAGGTCCTCTGCCCACCTCGATTTTTGCTGTTACTTCCGTAGTCAGGGTATCGATCACCACCACTTTATTCTCGTCGCGCAAAGAAACATAAACCTCGCTTCCATCAGGTAAAAAACCTACCTGTACAGGAGCTGACCCAACCGTTATTCGAGATGTTTCCTCAAGTTCAGGGACACTGATTACAGAAACACTGTCGCCTTCAACATTTGCCAGGTAGATTTCCTTTCCATCAGGACTCATGCGCAAACCGTGAGGGTATGACCCTGTTTGAACCCTCTGCACAACTTCACCTTGAACAAGATCAACAACAGCTAAAACATTCTCTCCAGCTACAGTAACAAAAGCGTATTGCGAATCCTTGTCCATGACCACATGTGCAGGATGGCTGCCGACCTCGATCGATTTGACCGGACCGGCAGCCACATCATCGGCCTGAAACAGCAAAAGAAGTCCTGATCCTCTTTCTCCCTGCTCATTAACCGCCCCGTGAGCGTGATGATCATCATTGCGCACATCTCCAACGGCAGCCAGCAATTCTCCATCGCTGGATATCTGCACATTGTGAGGGAAGATCGAAACCTGTACAGTCTGTACCTTGCCTGTGGCAAGATGAATACTTGTAATGGTTCCTCCCTTCTCATCAGCAGTGAATACTGCTCCCTCATTGATCTGAGCTGAGGCCGCGTCAGCAATAAGGATCAAAGACAATAAGATCAGACATGCTGCAAATCTTTTCATCATCGCACCATGTAAAGTAGTTTATCTGTTAACAAACAATTTTGCTCATGAAATTCCTGTTTAACGCTCCCAGCGTGGACCATGGCGAAATTCCCTGCGCTGATCGTAAAATTCCTTCACTCTTTCCCGCTGCTCGTCTGTGAGCAAATCATAGATGCTGTTGCGCATCTCTATAAATGATACAAGCATATCGCCCTTCTTCCGGCTCATTTCTTCATGCATCTGCCGCATATTTTCCGGATCAGGCCTTTCTTCCCGAAAGGCGGCCCACATATCTTCCCTTAAATCCATTACGTCCAGCATGGCTTCCATATGCTCACGGCGCACTTCCCTCTGTATGGTGCGGACTTCTTCCCTCTGCTCATCTGTAAGCTCAAGATATTCCAGAAGACCGTGCATCTGCATGCCGGGCCCCATCATGCCCATACCAGGCCCCATCATGCCCATACCAGGCCCCATCATGCCCATACCAGGCCCCATCATGCCCATACCGAAATCATGATCATTTTCAAATTGATCCTGCTGCCATCCTCTCATGTGTTGACCTCTTTGGGCTTCTGCCACCAAAGCGGTCCCCAGAATAAACGAAACCAGAAACATAAATACGATGCTGTTTACCAGAATTCTGCCTTTCATAATCAAGCCTCCTTGATTTAATTGGTTTTCTGCATGTTCAAAGACGTGCATCTAATGATTTTCATAATGCTTCTGATTTTTCTGACAACCTTCTTTAGTGACTTACTCTTGAAACTCTGCCAGAAAAAACAAGAAACTGTTCCGGCTAAGATCAAGGGCCGCGCGCCTGGCAATGGGACAGTCCCTCGCTTGGACTGAATTATGATGAGCGGTATTCATCACCATGACGGAATAAATGATGATACTTGTATACGGCCCTCGCGGGGACTGTCCCAGATTTCGGCAAAGTACCTCTTTACACTTGGGTTGCGGGCATGACCCGCTTTAGACAGGATAAGTTTCTTTGGAATTAGCTGGTGATGGTTGGAATTTTTCTTCTCAACTCTGAAAAACTGCTGCCTGAAAGGAACCTGGAGATTGAGGTATGATTCAAAAGATGAAGGCCCTGCTCAGAAGTATCCTTGCAGACAACATTGAACAAGGCCTTTCTATGGAGATTAAGCGCATTCCAGCCATTCACTGGAAAAATCGCTTATATTATTCCGGACATGACTTTTGATCCTGGCCAGCACTTTTACCTCGATCTGGCGAATCCTTTCCCTGCTCAAACCGTATTTTTCTCCAATCTCGCGCAGGGTCAGAGGGTTTTCAGACAACAGCCTGAGCCTGACTATGTCTCTTTCCTTGTCACTCAGCCTGGGCATGAGTTCGTTAATATTTTCCTGCAGAAGTCTTGCGGTTTCGGTCTGCAGGACGATCTCCTCTGCTCCGATCCCTGTGTCAGGGATAAGATCCATGAGTACGGCATCTGAGCCGTCATTCTGGGGCATGTCCAGAGAAAGATCGTTCTGACCCAGGCGCTGGATCATCTCCACCACTTCAGTACGGGAGACATCCAGGCTTTCGGATATGGAGTCGGGATCGGCAGTTATGCCCATGGATTCAAGTCTCTGCTTCTCCCTGCCCAGATTATAGAACAGTTTGCGCTGAGCTCTGGTGGTGCCCACCTTGACAATACGCCAGTTGTCCAGAATGAACTTCATCATATAAGCCCTGATCCAGAACGAGGCATAGTAGGAAAAAAAGATTCCTCTGTCCGGATCAAACTTGTTCAATGCCTTGACCAGCCCAACATTGCCTTCCTGGATCAGGTCCAGGACATTCTCGGTCCACTTGCGTCTGAACTCGTTGGCGATCTTGACCACCAGACGAAGATGAGCTGAGATGAGCACATAACCTGCTTCCTCATCTCCGCTGTGATACCTTCTGGCCAGTTCAAATTCCTCTTCAGTTTCAAGACTGGGAACTCTGCTCAGTTGGCACTTGTAAATAGACAATACATCCACGGACATAATCTACCTCCAGAATCTTTTTCCGCTTTCCTGCTTCCGCCTGCATTTAAATGATCAGAAGCAGACCCCAGGCATACAGATCCACTCAAAAGCCTCATCACGGCCAGGTAAACTTGTGCAGTTTTTCTGTAGATCATGTATTCACCTGAGAAACATTTTTTATTCTAAAAATTTGGTGACAGCCAATAATTTGCCGGCTGCTGCATCGCAGATAAAAATTTAATTGTTATTTATGGCATGGAATAAACAGGGTAAGACCGCCAGTACCTGGCGATTCAAATTATCTTTGTGGCAAGCAAAATATATTCCATGAGAGGTAAAAGACAATAAAGTTTAATAGTTGTCCAGATGATAAAAACAGATTTAAACAATTCCTTTTAAACAAAGATCATATTGTGTGCCTTGTCACATTGAATTAGCCTGAGCATGAGAGCGCGGATACAGCAACCTTAATTCCTTGAACGTGACCAGCAGGCAAAGATTTGTAGACACAGTCATTGACACAACATGGCGCGCATGATGGGGAAATGTCTTGCACGAATTAAAAAGTTCGGCTGGTTGACCGGAACATCAAAGGTTTTAATTATAAAATACTTCGAACTGAAAGAGGATCTATTCAAGCAGACAAGGAGTGGGAAAAATGAAAAATGATCCGGTATGCGGAATGCAGGTGGATGAGAAAAAGACAAAACATAAATCCATGTTCAGGGGAACAAGCTATTTCTTCTGTTCCGAACACTGCAAGCATTCCTTTGAACAGGACCCTCCGCTTTATCTAGGCGATGACCAGACCCGCCACATTGAGAGAAAAGTTGTTGTCGTGGGCACCGGAGCTGTCGGCTCCACCTTTGCTTACGCTCTTATGCGCAGCGGCCTTACAACTTCCATTGCTCTTTTGGGTCGGAACCCTGAAAAAGTCAGGGCTCAGGTCATGGACCTGAATCATGGATTGATGTTTGTGCCACCGGTACATATTTATGAGGGCACATATGAGGACTGCAAAGATGCGGATATGGTGGCAGTGACATCCGGAGCTGCCCAGAAACCTGGTGAAACAAGGATAGATCTGGCTAAAAGAAACGCAGAAATTTTTAAGGATATGATCCCCCAGATAGCCCGTCGTGATCCAAGAAGCATTCTGGTGGTAACCAATCCAGTGGATGTACTCACTTACGCGGCCATGAAAATTTCCGGCCTGCCCATGAACCGGATAATCGGATCAGGCACCGTGCTGGATACAGCCAGGTTCCGCTACCTTATTTCCCGCCACTGTGGAGTCGATTCAAGGAACGTACACGCTTATATCCTGGGTGAACATGGTGATTCCGAAGTACCTGCCTGGAGTAAGGTGGATATCGGTGGGGTTCCCCTCAAAAAATACTGCCCGTCATGCGGGGAAGTCTGTCCTGAGGAAGAAATGGAAGGAATTTTCATGCAGGTCAAAAATGCCGCTTATGAAATAATTGAGGGCAAAGGAGCCACTAATTTCGCCATAGGTCTGGCCATGGTCCGCATCGCCGAAGCGATTCTGCGCAATGAAAACAGTATACTCACCGTATCTACTCTTATTGACGGCATGTATGACATCCGTGATGTCTGCCTGAGTGTTCCTGCGGTATTGAACAGAAACGGCGTATCCAAG
>SLAE01000088.1 GCA_007127015.1 Desulfonatronospira sp.
GGTCAGATCAGAGAGCTTGAGAGCAGTGCGGACAAGGCATTGGAGGAAGGATATGATCTGGAGAAGCATGAAGAACTGTTAAGACGCAAAGCCAGTCTTCTTGCCTCCATTCCTGATCAGGTTGAATTTCTGGTGGAGGCGCTTCCGGAACAGGCAGGGGAAAAAGCCGAGCAACAGCTGCATACTTTTGCGCGCAATGCTTCAAGTGCTTTAAATGTCGGGAGTATTTTCTACATGCGCCAGCTGCTGTATCCCGAGGACCATCAGGAAGGTCAGGACAATGATCTGGAGAAGTTCATCAGATCCCTGACCGGTTAATTTGTGCACGTTCAAAACTGTCCCGGTGCTTTTTGTTGGGTTATCACGGGTCCGGGAGATGTAAACTTCGATAGAACCTGCAAACGCTTAGTTACCGGCATTCCCTGCAACAGGTCATTTGCGGACGATACTGGTCTGACAAATGACCCGACCCTGCAGCGAAGTTGAATAAGGAAGTATGCAAAGGATAATAAATAAAACAGAAAATTTCCGGTTTTAACTTTTTTTGGTTAAAGCTTTGTGGCAGAAATCAATGGCTGTATATTCGTAAGAAGCTTTTTCCTTTTTACCCAGAAGTTTTTTGCGAAAGATACCGTTGATCAGACATAAAAGAACGATGACCAGGTGATCAACAGGATGAGCGTCAAATTCACCGCTGTCGTTGCCTTTTTCCAGACAATCCTTGAGATAGGCAGCGATTATTTCCTGCTGCTTGTCAATAATCTGCTGGCAGACGTGAGTGTCATTCTTTAGTTTTCCGGGGCAGTTGGCCAGGATTAAGCGTCCTTCATCAGGTCTGTTTTCAGCGATATGTATATGTAAGCGCATCAGGTTGTTGATCTTTTCAAACTGGTTCTCCGTCTCCTCGGGCAGACCGGATAAAAGGCGGGAATATTCCTGAAAAATACCCTTGATAATCTCAGTAAAAATTTCTTCTTTGCCTTGAAAGTGGTAGTACAGCAAAGGTTCAGTCACTCCGGTTTCCTTGGCTATCTGCAGGGTGGTAGTATTGTCGAAACCTTGAGCGGCAAAGAGTTTGGTGGCTGTGCTGATGATTTTTTGCTTTTTATTTTTGGCCATAATTTTTTGTCCTGTAGGTAAATTGGTTCAGTAATTTTTGTTATGCCTGAAATACGAATGGTAGAGCATAATAAAACTTATAGTGATCTTTTAAGAATTTGAAAATCTTTTTTTTAACCTAATAATGCCCGGGCAAAATTTTCAGCTTCAAAAGGCCGCAGATCTTCCATTTTTTCACCCAACCCGACGTATGAAATTGGGATCTGAAACTGCATTGCTATGGCAACCATAACTCCACCCTTAGCAGTACCGTCAAGCTTGGTTAAAATAATTTCGTCAACATTGATTTCCCTGGCAAAGAGTTCGGTTTGAGACAAAGCGTTCTGGCCGGTTGTCGCATCCAGGACCAGTATGGTGCGATGAGGCAAATCCGATCTTTTCTTGTGCATAACCTTTTTAATCTTTTTCAGCTCCTGCATCAGGTCGATTTTGGTGTGCAGTCTCCCTGCCGTGTCTATATACAAAACATCATATTCCTCATTCATTGCCGTGTCCAGAGATTCATATGCAACTGAAGCAGGATCGGAACCATGTTTTTTGGCATAAAATCCAGCTCCGACACGATGTGCCCAGATTTGCAGCTGTTCAATGGCCGCTGCACGGAAAGTATCACCGGCGGCAATCATAACCTTACGACCCTTCATACGTTCCCGGTGAGCAAGCTTTGCAATGGTTGTAGTCTTGCCCACTCCATTTACACCTATTACAAGCACTACTTCGGGTGGTTCAGGCTTGATTCTTCTTGGAGGCCTGGGAAAAAATGAAGCAAGTTCTTTGCCCAAGAGCTCTTTGAATTTTTCCGGATCATCAACATCCTGATCGGATACTTTTGATCTTAATTTATCCACCAGTTCTGAAGAAGCCTTGTAACCTACATCGGCCATTATCAGAATTTCTTCCAGTTCATCCCAGAAAGCCTGGTCATATTTGTCAGTGGCAATCAATAAATTATCGATGCGCCTGGACAATTGCTCCTTGGTTTTGCTTAATCCCTGAGAAAGCTTGATAAACAGTCTGCTGCGCTCATCTTCTTCATCTTCCAGATCAAGAGCAAGTGCCAGGCGGTACTGCAGTTCAGAACGAAATTCGTCCAGACGGACATACCCCATTTCATCCAGCCACCTGGAGAAATCGGATACAAATTCGTCTGCTTCTTCCCGGGGTATTTCCAGAGCATCGAAGAAGAAGTAGAGTCTTTTCCATAACTGATCGCCCTTGGCTTCTACTCCTTTAAGCAGGTGGTCAAGCCAGACGCTTAATCTGGGCTCTGCCATGGCCAGGGAATGTTTAAGCCCTGACTGCCAGTCTTCAGCTTCGGCTGTTATTTCTGGAAGAACTGCTTCTTGCGGGGAAACTTCTTGAACAACATCCTCATTTTCACCCTTCCAAAATTTTTTTATTTTGCTGAAAAAGCCCAATTTCTGGAAACCTCCTGAAATATCCTGAAGTATTTAGTTTTCATCCGGAAACGGTTCTTTTTCCCTTTGGCGGCGTCAATCTGCACAATTATTCGTCAACGTATTAAGATACGCCTCCTCATAATTGCTTGATTTCCTTGCCAAAAGAAAA
>SLAE01000131.1 GCA_007127015.1 Desulfonatronospira sp.
ATCCTGCGCATCTCATTTTTGACTTCCTGGTTTATAACCCTCTCACCCCGGGAGTAATCCCCATACTCTGCAGTATCACTTATGGAGTAGTGCATTTTTGAGAAGCCGCCTTCATAAAGCAGGTCAACTATCAGCTTTAACTCGTGCATGCATTCGAAATAGGCTACTTCCGGCTGATATCCGGCCTCGACCAGAGTCTCAAATCCAGCCCTGATAAGCGCGGTGGCTCCTCCACACAGCACAGCCTGCTCCCCGAAAAGATCAGTCTCAGTCTCTTCGGCAAAAGTAGTCTGGATAACCCCGGATCTGGTGGCCCCTATTCCTTTGGCATAAGCAAGAGCCTTATCCCAGGCTTGTCCTGTGTAATCCTGATGAACTGCCGCCAGTGCCGGAACGCTCCCTCCGCTGACAAACTCCCTGCGGACGAGATGACCGGGCCCTTTGGGAGCGATCATTACCACATCCACATCCTCAGGAGGTACTATCTGGTTGTAATGAATATTGAAACCATGACTGAAGACCATGGTCTTGCCGGGACTCAGATTGGGCAGAACCTCATCCCTGAATACTTCAGGCTGGTGCTGATCCTGGACCAGAATCTGAATCAAGTCTGCCCGGCTTGCGGCCTCTGAAGCAGCAACAGGTTCAAAACCGTGTTCCTGGGCCAGATGCCAGTTCGATCCTCCCGGTCTTTGTCCGATAACTATGTTCAGACCTGAATCTCTCAGGTTCTGGGCATGGGCGTGACCCTGGCTCCCATAGCCGATCACTGCTATGGTCCGGTCTTTAAGTATTGAAAGATCAGCATCATTTTCGTAATAAACCTTCATTGCAGCTCCTTAGATTTTTTGTGATTAGCCTCAAGATCTTAACATGACTCAGATATTTTCATGTTCCATGACATGTCTGATGTTTTTTGTTAACATCAGATTATTATCAGGTATTTCCGGTCACGCCAAAGGCGCGGTCATATTCATCTTAACGGGTAGGATAGCGCCTGATTCTTTAAGCCTGCAAAAAAAAATGCAGCCGGTTTTCATTGTCGCATCTTTTTTTTCCGACTATAATTTTTTTTCGGTTAAAGCTGCATACTCCGGCGCATTGCCACTGTGCCTGTCCTGGCGAATTCCTTTATACCAAATCGCTGCAGCAGGCTCACCAGGGCATTGATCTTGCCATGATCACCAGTAACTTCAAGAGTTAGTTCGTCGGTGCTCACATCGACTACTTTGCACCTGAAGATATCAACAATCCTTAAAATCTCAGCCCTGCTGCTGTCTGTAGCATTCAGCTTGATTAAAACCATTTCTCTTTCCACGGCCTTTGCGTCGGATAGATCCACGACCTTGATCACAGTGATAACCTTACGCAACTGCTTGATTATCTGTTCAATTATTTGCTCATCACCATGAGTGCTTATGGTCATGAGCGAAACACCCTTTTCCAGAGTAGGGCCGACGTTAAGAGAATCGATATTGAAGCCTCGGCCGCTGAACAGACCGGCTACCCGGGAAAGCACACCGGGTTCATTTTCCACAAGTACGGATAAGACGTGTCGCATAGCCAGCCTCCTAGACCAGAAGCATTTCGGTTAATGAAGCTCCGGCCGGGACCATGGGGTAGACGTTTTCCTCAGGCTCCACCCGGACATCGACAATGCATGTCTTTGGAGATGCAAAGACCTTGGTCAGAACAGGAACTACATCCTCAGTTTTTTCAACCAGATAACCCTCAGCTCCATATGCTTCGGCCAGTTTTACAAAATCCGGAGCCGTATCCAGACATGTTGCGCAGTAGTTCTTGTTGTAGAAGAGTTCCTGCCACTGCCTGACCATGCCCAGATAACTGTTATTCAATATTATTATCTTGACCGGAAGTTTGTAGCAGACAGCTGTGGCCATTTCCTGTATGTTCATCTGAATGGATCCGTCACCGGCGATATCAATAACCAGCTTGTCCGGATTGGCCACCTGTGCCCCGATGGCAGCAGGAAATCCGTAGCCCATGGTCCCAAGCCCTCCTGAGCTGAGCCATGTCCTGGGGCTGTGGTATTTGTAGAACTGGGCCGCCCACATCTGGTTCTGCCCGACTTCGGTACAGATGATTGCTTCTCCTCTGGTCAGTTCATAGATCTGTTCCATGACGTATTGGGGCTTAATTCTACCTGTTTCACCAGTTTCGTACTTAACCGGGTGTTCCTCGCGCCAGCCTTTGACCGTTCTGACCCAGTTCGAGTGCTTTTCCTCCCAGTTGATTCCCTCGAGCTCCTCAAGTTCCTCCTCAAGTGCTTTTAGAGCGTTCAGGCAATCCGATACAATGGGAATGTGCACATTGACATTCTTGCGAATTGACGTGGGGTCAATATCTATATGAATAATCCTGGCCCTGGGAGCAAAAGTACTCACTTTTCCCGTTACCCGGTCATCAAAGCGGGCACCCATGGAAATAAGGACATCGGAATTATTCACAGCCATATTAGCCGCATATGTTCCATGCATTCCAAGCATTCCCAGCCAAAGCGGATCGTTGCCCGGAAAAGCTCCAAGTCCCATTAATGTTGAAGTCACCGGTAAAGAAAATCTCCTGGCCAGCCTGGTCATAATCTCTCCTGCATGAGAGGAGATCACTCCACCTCCTGAATAAATCAGCGGCTTTTCAGCTTTGGAGATCAGTCTGGCAGCCTTTTTCACCTGTTTTTTGTTCGGTGTATAGTTGGGATTATAACTGCGTAGGCTAATGGTTTTAGGATACTTGAATTCGGTTCTGGCCTGCATGACATCCTTGGGCAGATCCACCAGAACCGGGCCGGGTCTTCCGGTGGAAGCTATATAAAAGGCTTCCTTTATGGTTCTGGCCAGGTCCCTTACATCTTTGACCAGATAATTGTGCTTGGTGCATGGCCTGGTTATGCCCACAATATCCACTTCCTGAAATGCATCGTTGCCGATCAGGGCTGTCGGCACCTGACCGGTGAAAATTACTACAGGTATGGAATCCATGTACGCTGTGGCAATTCCGGTAACCGTATTGGTGGCCCCTGGACCGGAAGTAACCAGGCAAACCCCTACTTTTCCTGTTGATCTGGCATAGCCGTCTGCCGCATGCACGGCTCCCTGCTCATGGCGGACCAGGAAATGCTCGATTTGATGTTTGGGAAGCTCGTCATAAATATCTATGACCGCCCCTCCCGGAAATCCAAAGATGTGTTTTACCCCTTCCTGCTTGAGGCTTTCCAGCAGGATTTGAGCTCCTGTGAGCTCCATGTCAACTCCCCTCCTTGATTTTATATTTATCTAAAATTGTATGCATTCTGGTCTTGCCTGCCAGTTTTTTCTTTTTCAGCTCCTTGACTTCCAGCTCTTCGCCCGGAGTCAGATAAATCTTATTTTCATACCGTTCCAGCTGTTTTTCATATCTGACATGTTCATCCCACAAACGTTTGAGTTCTTCATCTTTTTCGCTGTACTTGGCAAGCAAATCCAATTCATATTGTTCCATTAATGACCTCCTTAGGTATAAATATCAGTCCTGTCCGGCCAATAAAGTTTCAAAAGCTGATTCATGCGCATGAAAAACAAGAACATCCTTGTGTCTGCTTGAAAAACCTTTAGATATCTGCACCTGACTTTTTTTCACCCCCAGCAGCCTTGACAAAAGCAGGCAAACCGATTTGTTGGCTTTACCATCTACAGGCGGAGCCTTGACCAGAACCTTGATCCGTTTGCCCAGAATACCGGCTACGGCATCATCTTTGGCTCCAGGCTGAACCGTAATCTTCAGTCTCCATATGCCCGGTTCAATTTTTTCCACATAAGGCGGAGTAAAGTCCATGCCTCCGGCATGCTGCCGATCGGCTGCAGTTCTTTTTTGCATAATTCTATTTCTGCAGGAACTTCAGCTTTTCCTCTGCCTCTTCCATTTGCAGATACTCATCGTCATGCGCATCCAGAAGTTTCAAATGGGATTCAACCATTGATCTGAGCTTGATTTCAAAATGCGTTCTCTGCTTCTTCAGTTCGGAAATATCCTCATGAATCTGGGCCAGTCTTTTATGGGCCTGCCTGAGTATGTCTTCAGCCTTGGACTGCGCTTCCTGAATAATGATCTTTGCCTGTTTGTTGGCGTTGGCCTTGATGTCGTCGGTCATCTTCTGAGTGGTGAGCAAGGTGTTCTGCAGAATTTCCTCTCGGTCTTTATGTTCTTTAAGCTTTTCCTTAAGCTGCTTGACCTCCATATCAAGTCTTGATTTTTTCTCAGCTATGCTCCCCAGGGTGTCGGCAACCTCCTGCAGAAAAATTTCCACATCATGCTTTTTATATCCAATGATAACAGTGGAAAATTTCCTGTTTAAAATATCCATTTTTGATATTGAATGCATAAAGTACACCTTCTTTAAAATTAATCAAGTCTTCATAAAGCAGTCCCGTCTTTACCATTCATCACAGCAGACTAAGCTGAGCCCTAATGATACTAAAGCACTGTCAAACGATCAGCTCAATGAGACATATCTTGATTTCTTCTGCATAAAACGCCTCTACGCTCATAAGTGTATTATCAAGTACTGGATGACACCCCTTCTGAGAATCGATATCCCAATCAAAACAACTATGGGCGAAAGATCTATACCACCCATATTCACAAAGGGCAGCCACATTCTGACTTTCTGAAAAACCGGCTCTGTCAGGTTGCGTAAAATCCTTACAATGGGATTGTAGGGGTCGGGGTTGACCCAGCTCAATATCGCCGACACAATCACCACCCAGAAGTAAATAAAGAGCAGACCATCTGCTATTCTAAGCAGTTCCACAAAAATATTAATAAGAAAATCCATTTTTCCTCCCTGCCGACAAATTTATGCGCTGAGACATGTGCCCATAATGATAGGAACAGCTGTCCTTCAGACAATAAACTAGATATTACCTGCCAGAAATTCCTTCAAGGTCATAAAGTCGGGGATGTACATTTCTCCATGTAGATACTCATTTTTATAGGCCCAAAAAGGAACACCGGATGCCATGGCCGTTTCCTGATCCACCCTGGAATCGCCGATAAAAGCAACCTCGTTTCTCTGTACAGACCACAAATCAAGTATCTTGAAAATGCTTTCCGGATGCGGCTTGGGACGACTCACTTTTGCTGCCGTCACCACCGGCCAGAAATAATCGTCCAGGTCGAATCTTTGCAGCAGCAGCCCCATGGTTGTGGTCCGATTGGTGTTTATGGCCATCATTATCCTCTTTTGCCTCAAAAACTCAAGCACTCTATGCAGCCCCTCCTCCATGCGCATAAAGGGAATAAGTTCTTTATAGTCTACCTGTTCTCTGATTTCGATCAGTCTGGACAAAAACTTTTCCGGCAGAATGTGTTTTAAGGAATCCTGAACAGAATGCATATGCACGAATTCCCCTTCATCTTCGCTCATTGGCTCCAGTTCGAAATAAGCTCTGACCTGATTGTAAAATCGAACATTGACCTCTCTGGAATCAAAGAGAACCCCGTCGCAATCAAAGATTATCCCCTTCAAATTTCTCAGCCGGCTTGTATTCAACAAAGGATTGCAGATTATCAAAAAAACTCCTGAAAAATAAAAAATAATTAATTAAATCAGCTGCGGAGTAAAGATTTACCTTAAAAAATATCCGCAGCCATTTCCCTTAGCTTGTATTTTTGAACCTTGCCGCTGGCCGTCATGGGGTATTCATCGACAAAGGCAATATGTTTGGGGATTTTATATCTGGCTATCTTGCCCCTGCAAAAATCGCGGATGTCCTCAGGGGCATAATTATGTCCGTTCTTGATGATGATAAAAGCTCCTACTTCCTCCCCGTATTTGTTGCTTGGCACTCCCACCACCTGAACATCTCTTATTCCGTCCATTGTATACAAAAACTCTTCAATTTCTCTGGGATATATGTTCTCTCCACCTCGAATGATCATATCCTTAAGCCTTCCGGTAATGCTCAGATAACCCTCTTCATCCATCACCCCCAGATCGCCTGAATGCAGCCAGCCTTCGGAATCAATTGTTCTGTCGGTCTCCTCAGGCATGTTGTAATAACCTTTCATGACATTGTATCCCCGGCAGCACACTTCGCCCTGCACTCCAGGAGCCACAGCCTTGTTGCTCTCAGGGTCAACCACCCTCACTTCAATTTCCGGCATGGGCCTGCCGACGGTTTCGGTTTTCTTTCGCAGATCATCCTCAACCCTGGTCTGGGTTATGACTGGAGACGCTTCTGTCAGCCCGTAGCAGATAGTTATCTCGCGCATGTTCATCCTGTCCATGACCTGACGCATGATCCTTACAGGACATGGAGAGCCTGCCATAATACCTGTTCGCAGTGTACTGTAGTCAAACCTGGAGAACGTACGGTGTTCAAGTATAGCGATGAACATGGTGGGCACTCCGTACAGAGCCGTGCATTTTTCAGTTTCCACCGCGGTCATGACCAGAAGAGGGCTGAAGTTTTCCAGGATGACCAGGGTGCTTCCATGGCTTACAGCCGCCAGAACACCCAGCACACAGCCGAAACAGTGAAAAAGGGGAACCGGCAGACATAACCTGTCTTCTGCCGTGAACTTCTGATTTTCTCCGATCCAGTAGCCGTTGTTGGCAATATTGTAATGGGTGAGCATGACCCCCTTGGGAAAACCTGTAGTTCCTGAAGTATATTGCATGTTGACTACATCATGTGCGTTTAACCGGCTTTGTCTGGCCAGATACTCCGCATCTGTGGTCATTCCGCTAAGAGCCAGAAGCTCGGGCAGTGAATACATTCCTCTGTGTTTTTCCTGACCCAGGAAAAAAACCCTCTTAAGGTGAGGGAAGCTTTTGCTTTTCAGATAACCCCTGGGAGTGGACCGCAATTCAGGAATAAGATCGTACATGGTCTGCACGTAATCTGTATCCCTGAACCCATCGACGATGAAAATATTTTCAGCCTGAGACTGAGTGAGCAGATAAGACAGTTCGTGCTTCTTGTAATAGGTATTGACCGTTAGCAGTATAGCTCCGATCTTGGCTGTAGCGAACTGCAATGCGACCCAGTGCGGGACATTGGGAGCCCAGACGGCCACCTTCTCACCTTTTTGCACTCCAAGGGCCATCAGGCCTTTGGCCATCTGATCGACAACATATGAAAACTCTCTGTACGTGAGCCGGTAATCACGATCCACATAGATTACAGCTTCATTGTCCGGATGCTTTTCCACTGTTTCATCCAAAAGCTGGCCGAGGGTGATCTGCCGCAAGGATTGATCCCACATTAATCATGCTCCGTTATGTTTATTGATTCTTCTACTCAGGAAAATACAGGACCGCGTAAATCTCCGCCGGTTCTTCACCTCTTGAGGACAGATAATGGGGAACAATAGAATTGTAGTATACACTGTCCCCGGACTTCAGAGAATGGACTTCCTGACCGTATATCAACTCCACTTCACCGGAAACCACGATAATGAATTCTTCACCTTCATGGGAAGAAAGCTTTTTCTCTGCAGCTGATTCCGGCAGGATGCGAATAAAAAAAGGCTCCATTCTTCTGTCGCTTTTGCCTTTGCCAAGTGAGTAAAAACGAAGGGACACGGGTTTTTCCTTGCCCTTGAGCATGGAAAACTCTTCTTTTCTTTCCTGCTTGCGCACTATAAGCGGGTCCTGGCTGATGGTGTCATCCAGGAAAGTTCCCAGCCTGGTGCCAAGTCCTCGGGCAATCTTGAGTAAGGGTCCCAGTGAAGGATACACATTTTCGTCTTCCACGGAACGAATGAAGTCCTGGTCCAGTCCACTGCGCCGGGAAAGTTCTTCCTGACTTATTTCTTCCATTTCCCTGTACTTTTTAATTTTATACCCGATGCTTTCGGTTTCCATTATGCCTCCTTGACTCAATTTGGATAAAACGCATTAAATAGAATGAGTAACTGTTTAGCTCGAGTCTGAGCCACATTGATGCTCCTTGTTCTCATATTTAACACCAGTGCTTTGAAAAAATAGGATGCACCAGAACGGCAACCTGAGCGCACCCGCCGTGAAATACCGCAACGCTGTCGTTTCTGTTTACAAAACCACTGCTCTTGGAGCTGCAAAAAAAACGTTCTTTTTTACTGAACATGCATCATTTATCTGATGCAGCCAGAAGCATTTTAACATCCCTTTTCAGCACAAGGCCCCCGGATTTAAATTTTTCCGGTTTAAGCAGCGCGGAATACAAGGTCCAGTCAGTTGGAAAGTCTGAGAGGTAAGTCTCAGGCCGTTCTTTGTAGTTCTCAACACCCCATTCCTCCAATTCAGGCATTACCAGATCATGATTGATCAGAAGCATGCCGTTTTCCGGCAGAAACACGGTGTAAGCCCAGAGAAGTGCAGGCCAGTTGTTCGTATTCAACTTCAATAATGAAGTTTCTCTGTCCAGGTTCAAAAACTTTTCTTCATCTCCATCCAGGCCCAGGGCCTTGTCAAAATCGGACCATGTGCTTCGAAGATTTTCATCAATGTCCTGCAGCTCAATTATCCTCTCCTCCAGGGCATATTCCAGAAGCAGAAACTGCTGAGCCTGCAGAAATATCTGCTTTTCATTTCCTGTTTCCTCATGGCTTCCGTAGGTAGACAACTCATGTTGAATGGACTGCGTGGAGCCTGAATAAAAATCTTCTTTCAGGACTCCCAGAATCGCCATATCGGAAGGCTTCCTGAACTGCCTTCCAAACTGCATTGACTGCTCCAGAAACATTTTTGACATTTCCGGATCAAGAGCCAGGTGTTCGGGTTTGAAACTCTGATCATCAGAGATTAACCCTGGATTTAAAAAAAGGGCCAGACTTCTGATTTTCTGATCGACAAATTTTTTGTGCATGAAGGGAAAGTGAACAATGCGGGGAGGTGGTGACATTAATACTCCTTAAAGATCAAATGGTCCTGCTGAGCGTGCTTGACAAGACAGCATGCCGGGTACATCACCAGAACATTACCTCAGCCGGGGAATAAATTGAATCGGCATTTGAAATTCTGTTACTGTCCATATCAGCAATAAAAATTGTACTATAAAAAAAACTTTATAAACTCTCAATATCTTTTTCAGAGCGTGATTTGAAGAGAGTGCAGATTCCCTGACACATCGGCATTTTCAGGATACATGCGTTGCCGTACAGATAAACGCATCGATCATCTTCAGGGATGCGGGCAATATATGCGGAACAGAGATCTTCCCAGGAATACAGGTTTTCAAACCTCTTCTCCCAAATAAGCTCAGTCTGCCGCAGGCTCAGCCTGAATGCGTCAGCCTGATGAATAAGGAAGTCGTAACTTTTTTCCAGAGTGGTCAAAACAGTGCAGTGCCATAAAATTTTGTATCCTGGATTGTCCAGCTCTTCAGCAATACAATGCTCATAACGATTAAAAAAACAATTACGTCCGGGAAAATTCTTCACTTTACCCATATAAAAAACAGCCAAACCTTTAAATTTTAACTCTGACAAAGGCCTGGAAAACTCGCATGCGCATAAGGAACAGACACCTCTGTTCAACTCTGAATCTGGATTATAACTGTGCTGTTCAGCATCCACATCCACGTGAAGTATCCTTCTGACAATCAATCGGATCAGTTTCTTTTTCCAGCGGCCAAAGTTCAAACCCTCCGTCCAGAACGTACAATTGCCTTGCTCCCATACTTTTAAGCAATCTGGCCGCCTGATACGCTCTGCCGGAACAATGGGAATAAATTACCAGGGCAACAAACCTGGGTATCTGCATGGCTCTTTTTTTAAGTTCAGATAAGGGGATGTTTTCAGCTCCCGGAAGCCTGGACTTGTTGAATTCTTCTCTGGAACGTACGTCCAGAAGAAAAAATTCAGCTCCCTGCCTGACAGATTCCTTAAGTTCCGCGGGACTTATGCCCAGAATGGTTGATGTTATTTTATTATTGAGCATTGAGGCGCAGCGCTTCATAGGATGCAGGCCGAAACTACTGGAGACGAACCCGTGTTCCAAAATATCCTCTAAACGTCCTTTTTCAGTCAGAAGCACCCCGCCCATATCAAGCCAGTTATCCGCATTTGTGCCCACGCTCTGCAAACCCAGGATTTTTCCTGTGTTTTTATCCGCCACCATTTGAAGTACAAATCCGGGAGACCATGGGTCCTGTCTGGCACATAAAATCGACCATTCCGGGACATGATCCTTTTTTTCAGCTTCATGAACATCCAGTCCGATCTTGCCGGCCTTAAGCGATCCAAGGTTCCATACTCCGGCCTTTGTTGCCGGCAACTGATATTCTCCAGAAGTAAGAAAACTTCTTACAGCATTAAGAGCAGTCTGCAGGCTGTTCTCCAGACTGTATCCTGGAGACCGGG
>SLAE01000110.1 GCA_007127015.1 Desulfonatronospira sp.
CTTTTACTGTTTACCTGCAGCAGTCTTTCCCTGGCTCAGGAAATGAAGATTCTGGATCATAACCGCATTCAGGACCAGGGAGGCAGAACCATTAAGGTAGAAAAGCCTTTTGAGCGGATTATCTCTCTTTACGGTGCTCATACGGAAAACCTGTTCAGCCTTGGACTGGATAAAGAGATAGTCGGTGTGGGGATGAACGAGTGTTATCCGCAGCAGGCTCTTGAAAGGACAGTTTATTCCTATCAGGAAGGTCCGGAAAAAATACTGGCGGCCAGACCGGATCTGGTCCTGGTCCGGCCCATGATCGACTGGGCTTATCCCAAGCTCATGGACACCCTTGAACGCTCCGGGATAACGGTAGTTTCTCTTCAGCCGGGAAGTCTTCAGGAAATGTTCACCTACTGGGAGGTCTTGGGAATTCTGACCGGAAGAGAGAAAAGCGCCCGTTTTATGCGGGAAAACTTCAGCTCGGGACTGCGGTTTGCAGACAGTCTCACCTCCGGGATTAAATCCGGAAAGGGTGTGTTTTTCGAATCCATGCACCAGCAGCTCAAGACTTTTGCGCCGGATTCCATGCCCATGCTGGTCCTGGAAGCAGCAGGCGGACAAAACATCGCCTTTGATGCCAGACAGGTCAGGGGAACAAATATCGCTGATTTCGGCAAAGAGAGGCTGCTTGCACGCTCGGAACAGGTCATGGTCTATCTGGCTCAAAAAGGTCCCATGAATCAGCCCTGTCCGTATCGAATAAAAAACAGGCCCGGCCTGCACCTTTTGCCTGCTGTTCAAAGCGGCCAGGTGTACACTATTGATGAATCACTCGTTTCCAGGCCCACCATGCGTCTTTTGCAGGGCATATACGTGGTGGGCGCCCATCTGTATCCTGAAATATTCAACTCAACCGTGGAAATGAAAATGAAAAACTGGATTAAAGTAAAAACGAATAACGAATTTAAGGATTACAGACCATGAAAACAACTGCGGGTTATGGCAGATTTTTCGGTATAGGAGTAGGTCCTGGAGATCCGGGGCTGATTCCGGTCAAGGCAGTGAATATTCTGAAGAGTGTAGACGTGATTTTCTGCGCCTCCTCCAGCAAAAACAACCACAGTCTGGCCGTAAATATCGCCCGGCCGCACCTTAAGGATGATATACCTGTGCGAAAACTGGCATTTCCCATGACCATGGACAGGGACACTGCCATGCGTTCCTGGCTGATCCATACCACTACCATTCTTGATGAACTGAAGCAGGGCAAAGACGCTGCCTTTCTAACTCTTGGAGATCCTTTGATTTATTCTACGTATGGTTATCTGCTCAAGCAGCTTAAACAGGCCCGGCCTGATCTGCATATCGAGACAGTGCCCGGCATAACTTCATTTCAAGCCGCAGCCGCAGCCACCAATACCGTTCTGGTTGAGGGAGAGGAGAATCTTCTTCTGCTCTCAGGAGTGCATGGCGGCAACAGGCTGAGGGAAATGTCGTCAAGAGTGGACAATGTGGTTTTTTTAAAAGCGTACAAAAATATATCCGATATCTGCAGCGCGCTTGAAGAAACAGACAGAATGAACAAAGCTGTTGGTGTTGTCAGATGCGGATTCCCGGACCAGGAAATTTTTCAGGATATAAGGGAGCTGTGCAACCTGGAACCCCGGTACTGGACACTGATCATATCCGGAAAAGGTGAGGAAAAGTGAACCCTGTACGCTTTCAGCTTCTGGCGTTTCAGGCCGCTTTACAGTTTCTGACGGTGCTGCCTTCAGGCAGGCCTGTGGACAGGGAAAAGCTTTCAGGCTCCCTGCCCTGGTTTCCCGTGGCCGGTCTGATCATCGGACTGGTATCCTTCCTTGCATACGCCCTGGCTCTGCTCATCGGACTGCCGGTAATGGCTGCTTCCCTGATCGGCGTCCTGGTTTTGTCCGGAATAGCCGGTTTTCTACACCTGGATGGACTGGCTGATACTGGAGACGGTTTTTTCAGTTCCAGATCCAGAGAAAAAATCCTGGCCATCATGCGTGACAGCCGCATAGGAACCATGGGGGTGGTGAGTCTTTTTGCCGTGCTTGGACTGAAATGGTCGGCCCTGGCCTCGCTGCCTCCTGAAACAGCTTTTAAGGCACTGGTACTGGTTCCGGTGCTTGGAAGATCCGCCCAGGTGATCAGCATGACCCTTCTGCCTTATGCCCGTACGGAGGGAGGACTGGCTTCGGTCTTTATCCTCCGCCGGAGAAGATCAAACATGTATTGGGCCCTGGGAATCAGTGTCGGAGCAGCTTTGATCCTGGCAGGCGCGGTCGGGCTTGCGGCGCTTTTCGCGGCTGCTGCTGCCGCCGCGCTGTTCAGCCTGTGGTGCAGGAAAAAAATCAATGGAATTACAGGGGATACTCTGGGCGCGGTCACAGAGATTGTAGAAACCGCGGCCATGCTAGCCATTTGCGTCGCGGTCACGGGTCTTGCGCGATAGAAGCTAAAGTGGAGATTGAAAGACTGTATATAAAAGCAGCCTGCAATATTATTGAGAATCTATATGAAATCAAAATTCAACTGGAGACTGGGAACCACCTCATACATCATACCGGATCATATTCTTCCCAATCTGAATTATCTGAAGGACAAGGTTGACGATGTGGAACTGGTTCTTTTTGAATCCCCGGACAAGTCTGGAATGCCTGA
>SLAE01000034.1 GCA_007127015.1 Desulfonatronospira sp.
AAGGCTATTGAAGGTACAGATACGCTTATCATCATCGACAGGGCCTTGAGCTTGGGGTCCTACAGCGGACCAGTGGCACAGGAAGTCAGAGCCCTTTTGTATGATCAGAAAATTAAGCCAAAAATATACAATGTAATTGCCGGTCTGGGAGGCCGCGACGTAACTGTCAATGATTTTAAGGAAATGTTCGCCCAGGCCAGACAGGATCAGTTGGATACAAATTATACCATATGGGGGGTATATTCAGATGTTAAATAATAACGTCCTGGAAGATATTGAAAAAATCACTCAAAAAAACATGCCTAAAGAGGACATGATCTCTGCCGGTCACCGCGCGTGTCAGGGTTGCGGCGAAATATTGGCATTGGCAATGGCTATGAAAGTGGCTGGTCCAAACACAATTGTAGCTAACGCGACAGGATGCATGGAGATTGTTACTTCTCCTTTTCCGCAGTCAGCCTGGAAGATTCCGTGGATACACGTTGCCTTTGAAAACACTGCAGCCGTTGCCTCAGGCATTGAAGCCGGAATAAAGGCTCTGCAGCGCAAAGGCAGAATATCTGTAAGAAATCCCAATATCATTGCTGTGGGCGGAGACGGTGCAACCTTTGACATCGGCCTGCAGTCGCTTTCAGGAGCGCTGGAGAGAGGGCACAACTTCGTTTATCTCTGCCTGGACAACGAAGCCTATATGAACACCGGCATCCAGCGTTCAAGCGCAACTCCCTTCGGGGCAATAACCACCACATCGCCCGCGGGAACGCACAGCATCGGCCAGCATACCTGGAAAAAAGACATGCCGGGCATTGCGGCCGCTCATAACATTCCTTACGTGGCCACAGCCAGTCCTGCTTTTCATCTCGACCTGATGAACAAGATGAAAAAAGCGCTGACCATTGAAGGACCGGCTTATCTGCAGATCTATTCTCCCTGCCCAACCGGCTGGAGGAGCAAACCGGAAAAAAGCATTGAAATCGCCAAGCTTGTTGTGCAGACCAATGTTTTTCCCTTATATGAAATCATTAATGGAGATCTGAAAATAAGCAAAAAAATAAAAAAACCCAAGCCGGTTCAGGAATATCTTAAGACGCAGAGAAGATTCGCCCACCTTAAAGAACCTGAAATTGCATACATCCAGAAAAGAATAGATGCCAGCTGGGCCAGACTGTTAAAGCTTGAGGCTGATACGGGGATTGAACAGTAAAACCGGCTTGCATTATAAATGGTATCCGGAAGTCCATGATTTCCGGATACCGTAAAAAATTTCCGGATGAATAAAATGAAGCTTAGGCTTATATTTGAATATATTTGTTGACCATTACTCATGATGATTAAATAGGGATTTACACTTCAGGCTGTTGTAGCATATATAACCTTCAGGTATTTTTTGATCGTCCTGAAAACAGTTTGGCATCTGCAGAATTCAGCTGACAGAAACCACTCCATAACAGTACACAGCCGTAAAAAGGGAGAATTCATAATATTTAGATTAATCATCACCCTCAGAACAATTTTTCATTAGACTTTTTTGAACATTTAAATCCTGTTTTCACAACTTGGCTTGCTGATTTTTGAAATATTATGATATTATTTGGAGATAAAAAGTAAGGAGGTTTTTCTTATGCTCGGACTCTATATCGGCTCTACGCGCGGCTTTTCAGGCAAAAATCTGATCACTCTGGCCTTGGGCAAGAAATTCAAGGAAGATGGTCAGAAAATCGGTTATATGAAGCCGGTCGGGGCTGTGCCCAGGGAAATCGAGGGTAAGCTGATGGATGAAGATGCTTATGAAGCTCTGAAGTTTCTGGATATAAAGGCTGATCCTTCAATAATCACTCCTGTACTTATCTCCAAGGACTTCATGGAAAAGGCTTACTCCGGAGAGTGCCTTCTTTATGTGGAAGACGTCAAAAAAGCTTACGAGGGCTTGAAGCAGGACAAGGACATAATCCTTATCGGCGGTTCAGGCAGCTATTTGTACACCGGAAAGTACTGCAACCTGGACGGCCTGAACATAAGCCGTGCCCTCGAATCCAAAGTGATACTTATTGACAGATATCACCAGGAACTTAATTATGACTATCTGATTGCAGCGAAAGAGATCCTTGGTGATAATCTGGTCGGGGTCATCCTCAATGACATTCCTGAATCATACATGCCTGAGACAAGGGATTATATTAAACCCATGCTTGAACACAGAGGGGTTAAAGTTCTGGGTATCATACCTCACGACCCTCTCTTGAAGGCTATCAATATCGGCGATCTGGCCAAAGAATTGGGCGGAAGGATCATCTCCATGCAAAGCAAGTCCGACCAGGTCATTCAGAGTTTCCTGATCGGAACCATGCAGATAGAAAATTTTATGGCTCATTTCCACAAAAACAAGAATTCTGCTGTTATTGTCGGAGGCGACCGCTCTGATCTGCACCTGGTGGCCATGGAGGGCAATTGTCCCTGCCTCATACTCACCGGCAACATTTATCCCAATGACATAGTGTTGACCAGGTCCGAAGTATTGGGGATACCCATAATTGTTGCTCGTGAGGATACGTTTACTGTTGCCCAGAAAATGGAGAAGATCCTCAACAGGACAAAACTCAGACAACCGGTTAAGATTAACCAGGGCTGCCAGGTAGTAAACGATCACCTGGACTACGAAACACTCTACAA
>SLAE01000071.1 GCA_007127015.1 Desulfonatronospira sp.
AGGTTGAAGTCGCGGGTTCAAATCCCGTCTCCCGCTCCAGAATCCGGCGGCATAGCCAAGTGGTAAGGCAGCGGTCTGCAAAACCGCCATTCTCCGGTTCAAATCCGGATGCCGCCTCCAAATAATTTATGGAGCACAACCAACTGACGATCAGCCTGCTGTCCGTAAAATTCCTGAAAAGCCGCACCTTTTCCACTAACACGCTGATTCCGCCTTGTTTTTCTGTTGCCTGTCAGCAATGAGCGTGCCGGCTTTTCATACCTGTACAGTATGACATTTTCCTGAACCGGTTACAATCAGATTACGCCCTTGATCTTTGGAGGAAATTTAACGTGGATTTTCAGAAGATAAACGATATGGATCAGCTGCTGT
Source organism: Desulfonatronospira sp. (assembly GCA_007127015.1). Lineage (GTDB taxonomy): Bacteria > Desulfobacterota > Desulfovibrionia > Desulfovibrionales > Desulfonatronovibrionaceae > Desulfonatronospira. The sequence goes on from SLAE01000071.1 coordinate 373, forward strand.
CCCGAGCCGGGGAAAAATTTGACGTGGCTTTTGAGCCGGTGAGAATCGGCGGCATCAGCCTGGAAATACTTCAAATAGCTGATCTTGATCGATATATCGAACATCTGGCCGAAACTTCAAACGAACGCATCGATCTGCCCCTGTGGTCCAAAATATGGCCGGCGTCAATACTTCTCAGCTACCTCCTTCTGTCCATGCCGGAAGGAAAAGGTTCAAAAACCGTACTGGAGCTGGGCGCAGGAGTAGGACTGTGCGGTCTTTGTGCCGCCTGCAGGAAATACAGGGTGACTATCAGCGATAACCACGAAGACTCATTGCTTTTTGCCCGGACAAACATCCTGCGCAACAATCTGCAGAATCAGGCCCGGGTGAAAGAAATTGATTTTCTCAAGGACGAATTGAATGAAAACTTCGACCTGATTATAGGTTCAGAGATCCTTTACCTGGAATATTATTATCCCGCACTGCTTGCTTTTTTGAAAAACCACCTGAGCTCGGCTCCTGATGCGCAGATCCTGCTTTCCGCCAGCTCCCGGCGCAAATCCCCGGCTTTTTTCAAAAAAGCCGGGCAGTTTTTTCACATCTCTTACAAAAACGTGGCTTACGCTCCTCCTTCAGGAGACAAGATGTCCTCTGAGGAGAGTGAACAGGTAACCATCTACAGATTAAAGGCCAAACACTGATGATTCACATAGGTCATTGTCCCAAAGGTTATTCCGGAGAAACCGACAAAGCTCTGCCTCCGGATAAAACTGTGGAAAAGATCACTTCAGCCTTGAACAGGCATGGGCAGGCGGTTCTAAAAGGGCTGAAACGTATTGATACCGGACGCCTGGGCATACCGGTATATTTCAGTTATTACGGGACCAGAGCCCGGCAGATCGGAGTTCCCAAACGCCAGCAGATGGGCAAGGGCGTTTCACCTGCTCAATCTCAGTGCTCCGCTCTCATGGAACTGGCTGAAAGGTACTCTTATTTCAGCTTCTTAAACACTCCTGACAATTTTGTGCATCTATCCTGGAAGCAGGCCCGGACAAGATGGAAGGACAAGCTTGTTCCCTGTTCCGAAATCATCAAGTCCGTACAGGAAGACATAACAGAGAGCCGGGCCGCGCAGGCCCTTGATCTTGTCCGGTGGTCATTTGCTCCGGCTACGAACATCTGCAGCCGCCATGAAGAATACGTGCCCGTGAACTGGTTTAAAAAATTGAATGAGTTCAATGGCTGCAGCGCGGGCAACACTTTTGAGGAATCAATCCTTCAAGGCGCCTGCGAACTGGTGGAGAGGCACACAAGCGCTGTTGTGGATCTCGAGCGTGCGCAGACTCCCACGATAGACCCCGGATCTGTTGATAACCCCGTACTCAAGGACCTTCTGGACCGATTCGCCCGCAACGGCGTCCTGGTATGGCTCAAGGATTTCAGCATGGATTTTCCTGTGCCCACCGTAGGCGCGCTGGCTTACGATCCCACGACTTTTCCCGCTCTCAGCGAAATAGTGTTTACCGCCGGCACGGCAACCTCACCGCAAATGGCCGCCGTACGTGCCCTGACCGAAGTGGCCCAGCTGGCCGGGGACTTTCACAGCGGAAGCAACTACGAAGCCTCGGGCCTGCCCAAATTCACCTCTCTGGATCAGATCAGCTGGCTGACCCGGGGGCCGATGAAGAATATCGGCGATCTTCCGGACATCTCTCATCCTGATATAGGCCGGGAGCTGGACGGTCTTTCCAGCGGACTTGCACAGATGGGATTTCAGCTTTATTCGATATCTACAATGCAGCCCGACCTGGAAATTCCGACCAACTACAATTTCGTACCCGGATTTCTGTTCAGGGAAAGAACAAGGACAGTCAGCATCGGCATGATTGTGGGGCGCATTCTGGCTGAAGAGGAAGATCCCGGCTCTGCGGCAGTCAAACTGCAGGAACTGGGCAAAATTTATCCTGACACTTTTTTTCTGCCTTTCCATCAGGGAATAAATCTGCTCAGGCGCGAAAAATATGAAATGGCCGCTCAGTATTTTCTGCAGGCGGAAAAGATTCAGCCGGACCAGGAGTCAGCAGCCTTGAGCGTTTTTTACGCCGCTTACGCCCTTTCGCTGCATGACAAATGGGACCCTGCCCTGGAGCATTTGACCCGGGCTGTTAACCTTGATTCACAGGTCAAGGAATATTTTAATCTGCGCGGAGTTGCCTATTACAGGAAAAAGGAATATGCCCTGGCCGTGCACGACTTCCAGAGAGCTCTTGAGCTTGACAGCGGATCGGTCATGGATATGGTTAATCTTGGTCAGTGCTACCTGCAGCAGGGCCGCAAACATGCTGCCGCAGAGATGTTCCTGAGAGCTCTGGAACTTGATCCCGGCCAGAGTGCAGCCAGAAAATGTCTGGAGGAATTAAATCTTTGATATCTGCACCGAATTCTCGGCTAAAAATCATTGACAAAAAAGCCAAGCCGATCTTATGATAAAAATGTGTCAAGCAGCCCAGGGCTGCTCAAGTCTTTGAAACTCGAAAAAGGAAGGGATCGGCGCTGACCTGGTCAGTGCATTTTAATTTCAAAAATCAACCAAGGAGGTATTAAACATGGCAGTAATTGAATTCCAGGGCAAACAATTTGAAGTAGACGAAGACGGTTTCCTGCAAAGATTTGAAGACTGGTCCCCGGAATGGGTCGATTATGTCAAAGAAAGCGAGGGAATTAAAGAACTCACTGATGAACACCAGAAGGTGATCGAGTTCCTGCAGGATTACTACAAAAAGAACGGTATTGCGCCGATGGTTAGAATTCTGTCCAAAGTAACCGGCTTCAAGCTGAAGCATATTTATGAACTTTTCCCCTCCGGACCTGGGAAGGGAGCATGTAAAATGGCTGGTTTGCCCAAGCCCACCGGCTGCGTATAGCAGCAAAAGGCTGTCAGAAGAAAGCGGACCTCGCGGGGTCCGCTTTTTTGTTTTTAGCTGCCTGTCGTAATCTGTTCCGGTACGTCAGGCTTTATCATGAATCTGATCAGCCGTCTGCTGAGCGCTCACTTGAAATACAAGTTCTTTTATGCGCAAGGCCTCTTCTTCCTTGCCCCGCTTAAGGCATCCGGATATATACACTCCTGCCTTTTCCCGTAACGCGGTTAATACACCTGCTCTTTTATCCTCAGGCAGTTTTTTCTGCTCAAGAATTTTTTTCAATGCATAGATGCGCCACAAATCCAGACCGGTAATCTTTCTGGAAAGCTGATCGCTTCGCCCCCCCTGTTTAACCGTCAGGGCAAGAGGCACAAGGCCGACAGGATGCTCCAGGGTAACCCGCAGCCACAACTCATAATCCTCGCAGGCGGGCAATTTTTCGTCGAAATAATATTTACCCTGCCGGATCAGATCTTTTTCCATCATAACGCAGGAAGGACTGATCATGCACATCCTCAGGCTTTTTTCAAAAATCCATCCCGCGGATTTTTGATGCTTCAGTCCCTGATTGAATCTTTTTCCGCCCCGAGTCCAGATTTCAAGGGTCTGGGAAATTTTAAATCCTGTCCGGCTCATGAATAAGAGCTGATGCCTCAGTTTGTGTATCAGCCAGAAATCATCTGAATCCAATAAAGCCACATATCTTCCTTTGGCTGCAGCCAGTCCGGTGTTACGGGCTGCTGAGACGCCTCTGTTTTCTTGATAAATATAAACTAAGCGCTTATCATTATATCTGCTGATAATACGGCGGGTATCGTCCCGGGATCCATCATCGACCACTATGAGTTCAAGATCCTCAAAACTCTGTTTCAGGACTGAGTCAACCGCCCTGCAGATGAAGCCTGCCCGGTTAAATGTGGGGATTATTATTGAAACGTACATTTATCTGATGAACAAACCAGTTGATTACCAGGAAACGGCCATAATTAGTCACAGACATACTATAGCCGTGCCTGCAGGAACATTCAACCAGTCAATGCCTGAAAAGGGCAAGGTATATTAAAATGTCTTCTGCAAACACTTACCGCGGATACAGAAGCCTGTGCGCTCCTAAAGATAATGAAAAAGCCTATCAGGTTGTACTGGAGCAGAGCGACCTGCTCGTCATCAGTTCAGTTGATCTGAGATTTCAGATCCTGGACAGACTGTTTCTGGTCCGCAGGGATCTGATCAACTACATCACCCTTCATCCTGAATTTTCCAGCAGTCTGCATCCTGTAAAAGTCTCCCCCAAGGCCCCGCTCATTGTCCGGAAGATGGCCGAGGCAGCCGAAGTGTTCGGGGTGGGACCGATGGCCGCCGTCGCTGGAGCAATAGCCCAGGACATTGCCGATCACTTCCAAAAAATCTCCAGGGACATCATTGTTGAAAACGGCGGTGACATTTATCTGCATTCAAACCGCAGCCGTACTGTGGCCCTGCTGCCTCATCCTGAAGAAAAAGCTGCACTGGGCCTGAGAATTGACAGCCGGGAATTTCCCTGTTCCGTCTGCTCTTCATCAGCCACCATCGGGCACTCCCTGAGTCTCGGCCGCGGAGATCTGGTGGCTGTCAAGGCCGGGTCAGGAGCTATGGCTGATGCCGCGGCCACAGCGCTTTGCAATCTGGTCCGGGATAAAAAAAGCCTGGCTGGTTTGGAAAAAAAAGTAAGTGGACACCTGGGAAGAGAAATCAGCGGGGTTCTGGCCCAGTTGGGCCAGAACCTGGCAGTTATTGGAGATATGGAGCTGACAGCTTTATAGCTCAGGAAGGCATGACCCTTTTTTCAGTGTCCTTGAGCTGCCTGCCCAGAGGTGTATTGGTGGATATCTCCCGCTCCACATTGGCAATGCCCTTGAGCACGGTAGAATGTCTGCGGTTCAGGCGCTGCCCGATGGTTTTAAGGGAATGATCAGTGTATTTTCTGGCCAGGTAAAAGGCCAGGTTCCTGGCCAGGACATGCTGTTTTCTTCTGCTTTTAGAGCAGATCTTATCCAGCTGAACATCAAAAATCCGGCATACTGAGCTGACGATCTGGTCCAGCTCCAGCCTGTTTTCCTGAAGACCATAGTTTTGCAGCACCTGCAGGGCCATTTCCAGGGTAATTCTCTCCTTGAGCATTCTGGCCTTGAACACCAGGTTGTTCAAACAGCTCTCCAGTTGCCGAACATCAGTCTGAATGCGCTCAGCCAGCAGATCAGTAACCTCTTCAGGAATGCTCACCTGCAGCCTCTGGGCTTTTTGCCGCAGTATCTCCTGCCTGGTTTCCAGGCAGGGGCAGTCAATGACAGCCATAAACCCCCGGCAAAGCCTGGAAACCAGTTTGGAATCAAGATCATTCAGCTCTTTGGGCAAAAAGGTGCTGCTTAAAACCACTTTTTTGCCCTGGCTCTGCAGGGAGTTGATGGTGGACAGAAACTCGATCTGCATTTTCTCCTTGCCCTGGAAAAAATGGATGTCTTCGAGCAGCAATACGTCGATCTGCTCCCGGTACCTGGCCTTGAACAGTTCTGTCTGCTTGGATTTGATGGCCTGGACCAGCTGACAGGCAAACTCTTCGGCTGTAAGATAAGCCATGCGCAGCTTTTTTTTGTTGGCTCCCTGAGCCAGGCTGTTGCCCAGGGCCTGCACCAGATGGGTTTTGCCGAGTCCCGTGGAGGAGGATAAAAAAAGCTGATCTGAAGAAATTTTATCCCGGCAGAAACTCCTGGAGGCTGCAAAGGCCAGTTCATTGCATGGACCGACCACAAAATCCCTGAAGTCGTGCCTGAAAATGGGAGCACCAGGAATATCGCTCTGAACCGGAAGATGAGCGCGAATCTCTCTTGAACCTGCTTTTTTTGTCAGTCTCAGCGGATCGGCCTGCTCCTGCTCATTTATTGCGGCTATTTCAAGTTTGGGAGTAATTCCCAGTACGTCCTGAGCCGCTTCCAGAATTAAGGGTTTGAGCCTCTCCCTGACCCAGGAAGCAACAAAATCGTTTGGAGCCTGAAGCTTAAGCGTCTGCTCCTCGGAGTGGAAACCACCCTGCAGCGGCTTGATCCACAGCTGAAAAATCCCTGTTTTCAAGGATTTTTCAAGGATTGTCTGGATTCTTTCCCAAGCGTTTTTCATGAGTACAGGACTTAGTCCATAATCCAAATCATAGACAAGCTTGAAAAACAGTGCTTTTCCCCAAAAAAGCACAAGGTGTTTCTTTGAGATATAATGCATTGAAATAATTAATAATAAATTGTTCTCACACTGTAAAACAGCCAAAAGTATTTATTGTAATTTCTTCAACAAAAATAATGGATGAATAAGGATTTTAAAGAGCTGAATTTCACAAGCAAAATTTTATTTTTTACCAGAAATTCATCTATCTTTAAAATTCTCTATTTTTTTAAAATTTTAAAAATTATTATGAAGCTTGAAAGCGTCCGGATTCTTTCTTCCGAGACAGGCAAGAACCGCGTTCAAAACCCTGCCCCCGCACGCCGTGCCTTGACAATTCAAAGAACGGCATAAAGAATATTTACATTCGTCATTGACTGTTCAGGACGGAAAACTGTCAGACAGAATTTCAAGTTGATGATTATTCCGGAGGAAAACGCATGGGGAACGACTCCAGAGATGAAAGACAGAAATGGCACGCAATGACCATCGAAGAAGTTTTCGATCGCCTTGAAGCCTCTGAAGAGGGACTGTCCTCTGATGAAGCCGGCTCCAGACTGGAAAAATTCGGACCCAACAAGCTGCCGGAGGTTAAGCAGCGCGGTCCATTGATGCGCTTTTTGTATCAGTTTCACAATGTGCTCATCTACATCCTGCTGGTCGCGGCAGCGGTTACGGCCGCGCTTCAGGAGTGGGTGGATTCCATAGTCATATTCGCGGTTTGCGTAATAAATGCCCTGATCGGATTCATTCAGGAAGGCAAGGCTGAAAAAGCCATGGAAGGCCTGAAGCAGATGCTGGCGCCTCAGGCTGTGTCTTTAAGAGGCGGCCAGAAGAAATCCATTGCCGCCGAGGAGCTGGTTCCCGGAGATGTGGTTTTTCTCAAGGGTGGAGACCGGGTGCCTGCAGATCTGAGGCTTTTTCAGGCCAGGAACCTGCAGATCGAAGAATCGGCACTGACCGGGGAATCTGTTCCGGTGGAAAAAAACACTTATGAAGTGGATCCTGACAGTGATCTTGGTGATCGCTCGGGCATGGCCTTCTCAGGAACTATGGTCACCTACGGCGAGGCAAAAGGCGTGGTTGCCGCAACCGGTGCCCAGACAGAGATCGGACGCATCAGCACACTTTTGTCCACCGTGGAAACCCTGACCACTCCACTGCTCAGGAAAATCACCAAATTCGGTCATTTTCTGGCCATAGCCATTGTGCTCCTGGCCTCTGTCACCTTTGCCTTCGGATACCTCATCCGGGGCTATGCACCCTTTGAAATGTTTCTGGCCGCGGTGGGACTTGCTGTAGCAGCCATTCCTGAAGGCCTGCCGGCCATCATGACCATCACCCTGGCCATCGGGGTCCAGAGAATGGCCAAACGAAACGCCATCATCCGCAAACTTCCCGCTGTGGAGACCCTGGGAGCGGTGACCATCATCTGCTCGGATAAGACCGGGACTCTGACCAAAAACGAAATGACCCTGCAAAGCATACGTACCGCTGACGATCTTTTTGAAATCACCGGTGTGGGCTATGCCCCGGAAGGCGAGTTCAAACTTGAAGACCAGAAAGTTTCACCTGAAGAACATCCCGTGCTCATGAAAACCCTTCGCGTCGCTCTTTTGTGCAATGAAGCCCAGATTTATCCAAAAGATGAGGGTTACAAGCTTGAAGGCGCGCCCACTGAAGGAGCCCTGGTCACCGCTGCCCTGAAGGCTGGACTGGATCAGAAGAAAGAAAACAAAGAAAATTCCAGATTGGACAGCATTCCATTCAGTTCGGAAAAGAAATTCATGGCTACGCTGAACCGCTTTTCCGACGGCAAGACTCTGATCCTGCTCAAGGGAGCCCCGGAAAGGATCATAGAAAGATGCCGGGAGCAGCTGGGCAGTGAACAGACAGACTCTCTGGATGAGGAGTTCTGGTATAACGCTGAAGAGGAAGTGGCCTCCATGGGCCAGAGGGTTCTGGCCGCGGCTTTCAAAGAGGTGGAGGAAAAAAAGGACGGTCTTGCCGAGGAGGATGTTCAGGACGGGTTTGTCATGCTCGGACTCTACGGGATCATCGATCCGCCCAGGGAAGAAGCCATTGAAGCCGCTTCCAAACTCATAGGCCGGTGTGTATCAGTCAAAGATTGTCATTCAGCCGGAATCAACGTGAAAATGATCACCGGTGATCACGGACTGACAGCAGTATCCATCGCCAATCAGCTGAACATAGGAGACGGCAGAACTTTTATCTCAGGTCACGATCTGGAAAAACTAAGCGATGAGGAATTACAGAAAAAAGCACCTGAAATTGACGTATATGCCCGGACCAGTCCGGAGCAGAAGCTCAGACTGGTCCAGGCCCTGCAGGCCAGAAATCACATCGTTGCCATGACCGGTGACGGAGTGAACGACGCCCCGGCGCTGAAAAGAGCCGACGTGGGGGTGGCCATGGGCCAGGGAGGCACTGAAGCGGCAAAGGAAGCTTCGGACATGGTTCTGGCTGATGATAATTTCGCCTCCATTGCCAATGCCGTGGAAGAGGGGCGCACCGTCTACGACAATCTGAAAAAGACCATCCTCTTTATCCTGCCCACCAACGGGGGGCAGGCCCTGGTGGTCATTGTCTCCATTCTTCTGGGCATAGGCGCCATGAACGGAGTGGAAGAATTCAGGCTGCCCATCACTCCTCCGCAGATCCTGTGGATCAACATGGTCACCGCGGTCACTCTGGCTCTGGCCCTGGTCTTTGAACCGCCCGAAGAAAGGGTCATGCGCAGGCCTCCCAGACCGCCGGACGAATCTCTGGTCTCCGGATTTTTATTATGGCGCATAAGCCTTGTTTCCCTGCTTCTGGTCGGTGGCGCTCTGGGTCATTATCTGCACATGCTCGATCAGGGAGCATCCCAGGAGCTTGCTTCAACCGCAGCAATAAACACTCTGGTCATGGGCCAGGTCTTCTACCTGTTCAGCAGCCGGTTCATCCTGGAACCTTCCTGGAATCTGCGCGGCATCCTGGGCAGCAGGGCGGTGCTTGTATCCATAGCCATTCTGGCTGTGCTCCAGCTCAGCTTTACCTATCTTCCCTTCATGCAGTTCATTTTCGAGACAGAACCCATTGATCTGGAAGCGTGGGCCAAAATACTGGTTTTCGGTCTGCTCGTCTTTGTGGTTGTGGAAATTGAAAAAACCTTTTTCCGCAGGAAAAAAATGGGTGACTGATGTTTTTGAATTCGTGAAAAAATATATTCAAGCCTGTGATTGCCCCTGCAGAATCCGGCACCTGCTTTTATCTTATGTAAAGCATTCCATATGCTATACTGATCAGGATTAAAAGTAGGTGCCGGACAAATTTCGGAACCTGCTGTACGATTCAGGCTCAAGGAATACCCTGTCAGGACAGTGCAATGAGCATGACTCCGGCGAGCATGACCAGAGTAGCGGTCACCCGGGTCTTCAAATCCTTTTCCTGGAAAAAATAGCCGCCGATGAGAACTCCAAGGACGATGCTCGTCCTTTTGATGGCTATGACGTAAGGAACCAGACCGATTTTAATCGCGGTCATCTGGCTTACGAACCCGATCCCTGTAACCAGACCGATGAGCAGCAGGGGCAGCAGATTGGACTGCAGTCTGCCCCTCATTTTACCGCGCATGAAGAAAAGGACAATGGTCAGTCCGGCAGAGATGAAGCTCTGGACGCACACCGCCCAGAAAAAGGGAGAAGTGGCCACAACCCCGATCTTGTCCATATTGGCGGCAATACTCCATAATAGAGCCACGGCCAGCATCATTCTGGCTCCGGGATCCCGGACCAGAGCTTTCAAGGGGCTGAATATGGTGGTTCTCTCTCC
>SLAE01000194.1 GCA_007127015.1 Desulfonatronospira sp.
CCGCGGCAGCCACCAGAACAATAGTGGCCCCGGCGGTCAAATCCAGATAATATGCCAGCCAGATTCCGGTCTGAGTAAAAATGATGCTGATGATCACTGCCAGAAACATCATCTGTTTCAACGAGTTGGAATATTTTTCAGCAATGTACGCCGGAATGGTCAAAAGGGCAATCACCAGAATCAATCCCACAACCTGAATGCTCATAACCACTGATAAGGCCACCATAATCAGAAGAAGGAAATAAAGCCGGGTTACAGGTACGCCTATGGCCCTGGCGAATTCTTCGTCATGAGACATGATCAGAAAGTCCTTGTAGAAGATGAAGACCAAAGAGGCGATAACCACAATCATGCCGGTCATGGTCCACAGGGCGTAAGTAGGGACCAGCAGAATGCTTCCAAAAAGATAACTCATCAGATCAACCCGGTAGCCGGGGGTAAGGTCCAGGAGAATAATGCCAACTGACATACCCACAGCCCAGATGACTCCGATGACCGTATCCGCACGGTGTTTGCGAGCGCTGCTGACCAGGCCCATGATCAGAGCCGAGATCAAGGCAGCCAGGCCCGCTCCCAGTCCTGGAGCAAAGCCCGCGAAAAAGGCCAGCCCGATGCCTCCATAAGAGGCGTGGGCTATGCCGCCGGAAATGAACACAATCCTGTTGACCACCACCATGGTTCCGATGATCCCGCAGGCTATGCTCACCAGCAAGCCCGCCACGAGTGCGTTGCGCATGAATTCGTATTCAAGGATTTCAAACATGACTAATGCTTTTTGAGCACTCTGTGTGGTATATGACCATGGGCTATCAGCTCGACAGGACAGTGGTAGACTTTTTCGAGCATATCCTGGGTTATCTCGGCCGCGTGGTGGTAGTAGAGATGCCTGTTGATACAGGCCACAGCCTTGACATGGCTGGAAAGCACCGAAAGATCGTGGCTTATAACCGCTATGGTGGTGCCATTTTCGTTCAACTTCTTAAGCAGGGAATAAAGGCGGGGATGAAAGGCCTGATCCACAGCGGCAGTGGGTTCGTCCATAAAGAGAATTTCGGGACGGCCGGCCAATGCCCTGGCTATAAGCACTCTTTGTCTCTGACCGCCTGACAGGGTGTCCATGGGTCTTTTTTCGTATTCAAGCATCCCGACTTCATTTAAACACTGGCGGGCGATCTCAATGTCACGACCTGAGAATCTACTCCACCTGCCCAGATGTCCAATCCGCCCCAAAAGGACCGCGTCCAGAACATTTATGGGAAACTTCTCCGATTTGGGCATGCTTTGGGGCACGTAACCCAGAAGATGAGGCAGATGACCCGGAGGATGTCCCATAAGCCGGATTTCGCCCTGTCTGTAAGGGAGTATGCCCAATATAATTCTGATCAAAGTAGTTTTTCCGCCGCCGTTTGGCCCGAGCAAAGCCAGAAATTCGCCTTTGCTCACCCGCATATTTACATCTTCCAGAACCAGGTGATCATTGTAGGCAAAGCTTAGATTACGGATGTCTATAACAGGATCCTGCATGCCCGCAGACTCCATTTTAGTTGGAGTGATTCCCGGCTTGCGCAATTTTTTGAGCGACCGCAATAAGATTCTTTTTCCATTCTTCCGCCAGCGGATCAATGACGGCAGTCCGGCCGTTTATGGCTTTAGCAATTGTTTCCGCGCTGCGTTTGGAAAACTGGGGAGATACGAAAACAATTCTTATGTCTTCCGCGACAGCTGTATCGATCAATTCTTTGAGATCAGCCGGTTTGGGTTCACGGCCTTCAACTTCCACAGGCACCTGGACAAGTCCGTATGCTCTGGCAAAGTAACCCCAGGCGGGATGAAAAACCATAAACCTGCTTCCAGGGGCAAGGTCCTTGAAGATGGTCTTGATTTCCTGATCCAGCGCATTCAGCTCTTCGATGAATTCAAGGTAATTGTCCCTGAAATAGCGTTCTTTATCCGGCCAGGCCCCGGCCATGGACTGAAAGATGTTTTCGGCGATGAGCATGGCCGTATCAGGTGCCAGCCATACATGCGGATCAAGGCCTTTATGGCCGTGTTCATGGTGGTTATGATGCTTATGGTCTTGATTATGCCCATGATTATGGTCATAGGCGCAACTTCTGGTCATGGCGATTTTTTCTATTCCATGATCTACGGGAGCTATTTCAAGGTCTGGATGCAGGGCTTCAATCCTGGGCAGCAAAGCCTTTTCATACTCGACACCGATGGTCATATAAATATCCGCTGAACCAAGTAGTCTGATCTGGGAAGGTCTGGGCTCGAACGTATGCGGGCTGGCTCCGGCAGGCAAAAGAACCGTGGTCTGGACCAGATCTCCTCCGATCCTGTCTGAAAAGTATTTTTGAGGCGCAATGCTGACAATTACCTGCAGCTTGTCTTGACCTGCCAAGGCCTGGCCGGATAAAAGCAGACCAGGATGAACTGCGTAGCAAAAAAACAAGAAGCAGAGACAATGAAAGCAGGACTTTATGTGTAAATATCCAAACATCTTGAAATCTCCCTGGATAGTGATTATTTCATAAAATGATAATAGATTCTCAATTTCTTATGGTCAAGCAGGCTCTGAAATTTTATATTTGATGCGTAAGGTTTATGGAAAATAGATTTTGATATAGTGACTTACTCATGAAATCCTGCCTGCCCCGTGAAATTTCTTCCATTTCACTGGGGTCAGAAAAAACAAGAAAGTATGAATCAGCTTTCAGCGTGCCAGGCCGACGCCAAGGACACTAAGTTTAAGACGCTAAGCAGAGGTTTTATCCAAAACCGGGTAATGGTTTTGGAAAAGGCTTCATTTTTCTTGCCTTTCCCGGCAAATGAAAACTATCCTGTCTTCCTTGGCGAACTTCGCGCCTTTGCGTGAGAAAATGTTTTTAAAGTTGCGGGCATGAACCGCCTTAGAGAAGAATGAAGCACAATACACAGCAAAGAGAAGCCATCCTGAAATGTCTGAAGTCAGCTCGAGGTCCACTTAGTCCGCGTGAAATTCTTGAAGCAGCGGGCAGAGCGGTTCCAGGGCTTGGTGTTGCAACTGTTTATCGAAATTTAAAGCTGCTGGTTCGTGAAGGTCTGGCCACTGAAATTGTACTGCCTGGACAGGGTTCACGGTACGAGATTTCCGGCCTGGCTCATCATCATCATTTTCAGTGCCGTGACTGCCGGATGGTGTTCTGCCTGAAGGGCTGTTCCAAGGGGATCGCCTCGCTGGCTCCTGCCGGCTTCATTCTTGAAGAGCATGAGATAGTTCTTTATGGCCGCTGTGCAGAATGCAGTCATGGATAGAGCCGGGAGCCGGGAGTCCCCAGTGAAATGCGCCCAGTTAAATGGAAGACCCAGTTGAATGGAGGAAATTCAACCATGCAGGATTTGAACCGGATAAACTGCGCTGATCTTCGATATTTCACGAGGCAGGCAGGGGTCAGGGGGCAGGAATTTGCATATTCACCACGATAAACCCGGTCCACTTTGATCTGGATGAGTATACGCTAGCCTCGAAAAAGCCCGGGCAGGAACAGGGCCAGCTGCGGGAAGGCAGTCAATATGGCTATGCAGATGAAGATGCTCAACAGGTAGGGCCATATTCCCCTGAAAATGGTCACAACAGGAGTGTCTTTAACTATTCCGGCCACCACATACACATTTGCCCCTACCGGCGGCGTTATCACCCCCATGCCCACAACCAGGACGATGATTACTCCGAACCATATGGGATCAAACCCCAGGTTCATGGCCACAGGGTAGAAGATTGGAATGGTGAGCAGAATCAGAGCCAAAGCATCGATAAAGCATCCCAGAATCAGATAGATCAATAAAATGATCGCCAGCACGGCTACGGGATGTATGGGAAGATCTCCAGCCCATACGGCAAGGGTTGTGGGTATGTTGGTCACGGCCAGAAAACGTCCGAAGATTGTAGCCGCAGCCACAAGAAACATGATCATGGCTGAAATTCGTATGGAATCACGCAGAGATTGCAAAAATCCTTTCCAGCTTATCTGGCGTCTGAGTACAGCTACGCATAAAGTAGCTGCCGCTCCGACCCCGCCTGCTTCTGTCGGGGTGAAATAACCCAGAAAAAGACCGCCTATGACCACCAGAAAAATGATGATCACTTCAACTCCGCCGTTCAGCACAGCTTTGAGCTTGTCTTTTAAAGGTACTTCCGGCCCGGAGGGCGCCAGTCCGGGATTGCGCACAGCCCTGATATAGGTGGCCAGCATGAAGAGAAGCATAAGCAGTATGCCCGGGATTATTCCGGCAAGAAACAGCTTGGCTATGGATTCTCCGGTAGCTATACCGTAAAGGATAAATATTACGCTGGGAGGTATCATTATGCCGAGTATGGCTGAGGAAGCCACCACTGATGTAGCCAGAGAGCGATCATACTTGTATCTTTTCATTTCAGGGACCGCAACCGCGCCCATGGTTGCCGCGGTGGCAGTTGTTGATCCGCAGATGGCCCCAAAAGCAGTACTGGCCCCGATGGTTGCCAGAGCCAGTCCGGCAGGCAGTCTGCCGACCACCTTGTAAGTCGCATCATAAATCCTGCTGCTGATTCCCGCATGGTATGCGATATAGCCCATCCACACAAATAAGGGGACCACAATCAGTGAATATGAGGCAAAAGTGCTGTAAAGGGTCGAAGCAGCTATGGACATGGCCGCTTCCAGGGATATCAGATACGCGTATCCGCCCACTCCGACAACTATCATTACAAAAGCTACAGGCATCCTGAGGGAGATGAGCACGAAAACCAGAAGAATGCCGGTTATACCAACTTCAAAAGGGCTCATGTCTTCCTGCTTCCCTGAATTACCGCAATTATGCTTTTTATAAGATCGACGCACACAGTCAGAGCAAGCATGAGCAAGCCAATAGCCACAAGATAGTAGACCGGGAAAAGAGGTATATCCAGTGAGGCTGTGGACAGGCTTCTTCTATGGACCATGGCGGCGTACTGCAGAAGGCCCCAGCCGATCAGAGCGATTACGGCCAAAGACACAGCATTGGTTACGCTGTCCACAATGCTCTGCAGGCGCGGCGGAAAACTGTCCACCAGAAGAGTGACCATGACATGGCCTCTATTGAGAGCGCAATAGGCAAGGCCCATTGAGAGAATGACCGCTCCAAAGATTTCAACAAGTTCATAGCTGCCGGTCAGAGGCTTCCACCAGGCGCGCATGATTATGTTGGCCACAATGACCAGCATGACCATGACCAGTGCTATCTGAGCCAGTTGCGCCGTGCGCAGGGATAAAATATAAACGATTCTTTCCAGCCGGTCCATGTTCGTTGAATTTATTATAAATGGTGAAAGTATTTATTGATATCGTGCAAGCAGGTCGGCGTGCATAAAAAATGGCTTCCCCCTGGTTGTGATCACCCCGGGGGAAGCCAGGCTGTTTGGTGGTTTAGTAACCGGAATACTTCTCAGAGTATTGCTGATCCAATTCTCTTATGATCTCTACTGTTTTTCTGCCGGGCAGGCCCCTGTCTTCCCTTCTTTTTATCCAGTCTTCCACTACAGGTTCGATGCGTTCCAGCCATTTCTCTTCTTCATCAGCTGTCAGTTCATAGACATCAATGCCGTGTTCTTCGACCCCGTATTCAAGTCCGGCACGAGTGTGCTCAGCTCTTAGCCTGCCGTATATATAAGCAAATTCGTCGTTCAGCTCCTCGAACACTTCCTGGATGTCCTCGGGCAACGAGTTCCAGGTATTTTTGTTCATTATCTTCATAAAGACCACATTGTATAAAAAGGGTGTCTTGGTCACATGATCGACAACCTCAGCAAGCCTGAATCCTCGCAAAGTGTCGTTTGGAGCCAGAATGCCTTCAACAAGACCCTGGTCCAGAGCCAGATAAGACTCTGACATGGGCATGGAATGAGTGACCGCTCCCAGTCTTTCCAGAGGCGGAACAGTGCCTCCGACAGCCCTTATTTCCATTCCTGACAAATCATTAAGATTGTGCACCCGCCTTTTGCTCATTATATCTCCGGGTCCTGTAGCCCAGAAAAAAAGCACCTTGACGTCATCATACTCGTCAACGTCGAGATCCTGTTTCAGCCTCTTATAGCCCTCATTCACCGTTATTGAGGCGGAAACCGCATTGATGTTTTCGTATCCGGGCAATTCAAAGGCTTCGGTCAGAGGAAACATACCGGGAGTATAGGAAGGGCATGTGGTTCCTATGTCTGCCACTCCGACTGCTACTCCATTGAAGATTTCTCTTGCCCCCAGCAGAGCCTCTCCTGAATGCAGATTGATTTTTACCCTCCCATCGGTCCTTCTTTCCACTTCTTCAATCCAGGCCCTGTGTCCTTCGGAAACCATGAAATCAGTAGCTGGCCAGAAAGTGGCCAGAGACAAGTTGAAGGTCTGGACCGGCTGATCAGCTTCACCCTGATCCTGACCGCACCCGGACACAAGAGGCAATAAAAAAATCAACACAACTCCGGCCGCATAGTAAAGCTTACCCTTCATCCTGTGTACCTCCCTTGAACAGCTTGTAAACCATGGGAAATGCCTTTCAGGCAGTTGAACCACCTTTTCAGGCTGTTTGGAACTTTTTTGCTTTCTCCCATTATTAAGAATTAAAGATGTATATACAAAGCAGGCTGTCTTGTAAAATGCGCAATTACGCAGCTCGAGGTTTGAAGCTTTTTTGCAGAGCTATTCTTTTACTTGTTCTACTTTATATTTCAGTATGTTAACGATGCTGACCTTTCTAAGGACTCTGTTTAATATTTTTTTAATTCAAAAAGTTTTTTGGATTGCGTGGAGATGATGTGAAAGTACCTGTCCTGGGGGGTGTAAATATAAGGTACGTCCTCTCTGCGCCGGTAGAGGAAATGGGCCAGAATCATTCTGTTTACAGCCTGATGGCCGATAATCATGATATACGTGGCGATGCCGCTTAAATATATGGCCTTTTTCAGGCCCCGATCGACACGTTCCTTAAGGGTAACGTATCCTTCGCCCTGAGGATAGATGTAATTATACTTGTCACAGGTTCTGGCATGAAATATTTGGGGCATGTTTTTACGGATTTCTTCGTAACTCATGCATTCACAGATGCCGGCATCTATTTCGTTGAATTCTTTCAGCTCCAGGAGTTTGGCGTTTTTTTGCATCCTGGTTATGGGCTGCGCGGTTTGAATGGTTCTTTTTTTTGTGCTGGTGTAGATGTAAGGAATGTTTGAGTTCTGAAAATGTCCGGCCAGAGCTTCTGCCTGACTCCATCCGTTGGGAGTAAGCTCGGGATCTCCTCCTATTCTGCTTTCCAGATTGAAATGGCTTTCTCCGTGCCTGACCAGAAACAGGTTTTTCACCCAGTCGGAAACCAGAAGATCCCTGATCTGAATGTTGCAGAATATATTCTCAGTGATCTTTTCCTTAAGGATCTGGTTGTTCAGGGAGTCCAGAATATAATAATTGCGCTCTTCATCAAGATGCTGGGCAATGTGTTCGTAATAGAAGATACGTTTCTCAAAACTTTCAAAGGCGTTCTGGAAATTCAGGCGGGAGAATTCCGGCTGTTCGGTTTTTTTGGTGATGCTGGCCTTAAGAATTTCTTCATCTTCGTTGATACATTCAACAAAAAGTACAGGATGCTCACAAAGCATGGACTGAATCTTTGAACGACGTTTGAGACTGACGTTGGTCGCGTCAAGAATAGCCACCTGTCCGTTATTATGCAGATATTTTCGCGCGTTTTCAATGTTGATCAGGGCTATATTTTCTCTAAGCCTGGCATTCTCCTTGTTCTCGGGATTATAGAAGTCAGGTTTGGAGGAATTTCTGCTTAAAAGTTTTCGCCGCAGATCGCCGTTATTGAATATGCGCACCTTGATGTTTTCTTTTTTCAGGCCTTCTTTGAGTTTGGAGGCTACAGTGGATTTTCCCCTGGCAGGCAGTCCCACCATGGCGATATACAATTTATCCAGATACTTTTGCATTTTTGCATTGTATCCGCACCATAGGATGTGTCAAGTTCTTCAGAGATTTATGAGAAATCGGCTGCGCACTTAAAAAGTGCCATTTTACCGCCAAACAGGCTTGATCCCCGGGAGATATTCTGCCTATAAGGTTATGGACACATCAGGAACTCCCTTATGCCAGGCAAAAAGAAACCCAAGGCATATCAGGGCCTATGGTAAATACTGGAACTCTATAAACGGACTGAATGTCTGGTTAAGAAAAATGCAACTGCTTGACTGGCTGATAATTGGAATAATCCTTTTCATAAATTTCCTGGCAGCTGGACATGCTCTTCTGTACAAGCGAGATCCCAAGGGTGCATGGGCGTGGATTGTAACCTGCCTTCTGGTTCCGACAATAGGACCCATCCTCTATTATCTGCTGGGCATCAACAGGGTCAAAACCCGGGCCAAGAAGCTCAAATGGTACTGGCCTCACTGGGATACAGACCTGGCCATCGCAGGACAGCGGCTGCGCAATACCAGAAAATCGGTTCGCGAGTTTGAGATATCTCCGGATTTCGATCAGCTGGCCCAGCTATCTGAGGCTTTGACCAACCGTCCTTTGTTCAAGGGAAACAAGGTCAAGCCATTGTACAACGGAGAACAGGCTTATCCGGAAATGCTTTCAGCCATTGATCAGGCTGAGGAAAGCATTTACCTGGAGACATTTATTTTTGACACCAGCAATACCGGCGTGCAGTTTGTCCAGGCCCTGTCCAGGGCCAGGAATAGAGGCCTTGATGTCAGGGTGATAGTTGACGGTATCGGGGAATATTATTCATGGCCCAGAATCGGAAAAATTTTAAAAAGTGCTGAAATTCCATTTACCAGATTTCTGCCGCCCAGACTCTATCCCCCTTCACCGTTCATCAATTTGAGAAATCACAGAAAGATTCTGCTGATCGACAACAAGTGCGGATTTACCGGAGGCATGAATATCGGAGAAAGACATCTGGTCGCCAAAGCGGATAATCCCAAACGCCAGCAGGATGTGCATTTTAAGTTTTCAGGGGCGGTGGTCAATCAGATGGAAGAAGTCTTTCTCGAGGACTGGGGTTTTTGTACCGGCGACTACAGCAGAGTTCCCAGGCAGCAGGTGGCCAGCTTTGACCATGGAGAAGCGGTTTGCAGGACGATTACAGTGGGCCCCAATCAGGATCTTGACAAACTGCGCATCCTGCTTGCAGGCGTGGTATCACAGGCAAAAAAACGGATACTTATAATGACTCCTTATTTTCTGCCTTCAAAGGAACTCATCGGCGCTCTGCAGACAGCAGCCCTCAAAGGCCTGGAAGTGAATGTTGTCCTGCCGGCGGCCAACAACCTGCCTTATGTGCACTGGGCCTCCAGAAACATGCTCTGGGAGATTCTGCAATGCGGGGTCAGAGTGTTTTATCAGCCGCCTCCATTTGCCCATTCCAAGCTTTTTCTGGCAGATGATTCCTATGCCCTGATCGGTTCGGCAAATATTGATCCTCGCAGCCTTCGACTTAACTTTGAAATGGTCGTTGAAGTTTACGATACAAAGCTGGTAAGCATGCTCTCAGGTCATGTCCGGGAGAGAATCAGCGTGTCCCATGAAACCACTCTGGAAGAGGTGGACAGCCGTTCTTTGCCGGTACGTGCCAGAGACTCATTTTGCTGGCTGTTCAGTCCTTATCTGTAACGTGGTTGATCAACCGGCCTGCCGCTCGGACAGCGGCGGCATGCTGAGAAGGAGATGAACATGGAAGGCTGTCATCAGATGGAAATAGACGGCAGGGTCTGCAGCTATGTGGAGTTTACTACACCGAAGACCAGAATTCTTGTCCTGCGCGGAGAAAAAGGACTGATTGGCTGCGGGTATCTGAACATGAGCGTGGCTGAAAAGATCGACGAGGCGCTGGCTGTTGTCAGAGGGGTGCAAAGCATTGAAGACATTCTCTCAGCCGAAGTGCGCCTTGTAAGTTCCGCAGCCGGGAATCTCGGAGTCAAGCCTGGAATGACCGGGCTTGAGGCCATGAAGATTCTGGCATGAACCGGTTATAACTGAATTCTTATTCAGCTGTTTTGACTTTGAGGGGTTTTGGCACAATAGCCACAAATCGCTTGCGGGCGAATTTCAACAGTTCTTTTACGGCTGCTGCCTCTTCCAGCTGATGGCTCTTTTCCAGTTCTTGAATATATGGCGCAAGAAGCTCTTGAATATCCCTAAGCCCCTGATCGGTTACAGGGCATAACTCCACGTGCGCTCCTCTTGCCAGTCGCAGTAGTACAGAATCGCGGTCGAAAACGAATTCCGGATACAGACACTGATAGATAACCCCGCCGGTCATTCCCGAACAGATCCACGGTCCAGGATCGCCCAGGACCACTGCTCTTCCTCCGGTCATGTACTCAAAGGCAAAGCCTTTGAGGTGGGCACGCACTGCGAGATTGCCCATATCGTCTTTAACAGGGGCCGTGATTCTCCCTCCAAAAACAACGTCCGCACCTGAAAGGCGCACACAGGCCCTGGAATCAGCCATGTTCTGGATCATCAGAAGCCCGCCTATGGCTCCATAACCAAAACTTTTTCCGGTGGAGCCGTCGATATGCCTTCCCTGATAGTTGCTTCCCTTAAAAACACCTAGACTTCCGCCATAACAGCCTTTTGCCGCTCCATCCTGCGATCCTCCTTCCACTATCACTTCCAGGTGGGAAGTGCAGAACGCGCTGAGTCCGTTGCCGGGTATGGATGATCCAAGCCGCAGGCAGGCCTTAAGATCTTTTCTGTCCGGAAAATTTCGCTGCATCTCACCTGCGAGATAGGTTCCTATCGCCCGATCAGAACTTTGCACTTCGTCTTCAGCGAAGCGGAGCTGCGTCTCTTCTTTCCTGAAGAGGTTCATGGCCAGATCGGAAATCATTTTAGTTAAATAATTTAGCGGCTTGCGCAATACATGGCTGTAAGCTGAAGTTGCCTGATTTAAAGATGTACTTGAGGGTCTGATCAGTTCCGTGAGGTCCACTTTTTCCTGTCCAAGAGTTTGAACCAGAAGATCCGTACGGCCCACAAGATCCTGAAGTCTGGATACACCCATATGGGACAGTCGCATTCGCAGTTCGTCGCCTATTGCTCTCAGAAGTCTGGACAGATTTTCAGCTTCAGCTTCTGTCTCGCGAGGCCGGAAGCCCTTGATCCCTTTACCTTCGGCTTCTTCTTTTGTGATCATTTGAGTGGAAATGCCCATGGGACAGCTGTCCAGGTGACAGCGCCTGCAGCTTACGCATCCTATGCCCATCAGAGCCAGAGTGCCCAAACCAACTCGATTGGCTCCCAGCAGGATAAGCTTGAGCACTTCGTTCCCGCTGCGCACTCCCCCATCGCACCAGAGTTCAACATTATGACGCAACCCGGATTCTTTCAGGGCCAGGTGAGCTTCACTTACACCGATCTCAACAGGGAGTCCCACATAGCGTTTGGAATGTTCCCGGGCCGCACCGGTACCGCCCTCATAACCGCTGATGTTGATTATGTCCGCTCCTGCCTTGGCTATGCCTACGGCAATGGTTCCCACGCCGGAAGTTACAGGGATCTTTACCGAGATCCTGGCTTCTGGGTGGGCGGTTTTAAGTTCGGTGACTGTCTGGGCCAGATCTTCAATGGAATAGATATCATGCTGATTGGAAGGCGAAATAAGAGTTATTCCAGGTTTACATTTACGGGCCATGGCCACCATAGTGGAGACTTTGGTTCCGGGAAGGTGACCGCCTTCACCTGGCTTGGCTCCCTGACCGATTTTGATTTCCAGGTAATCCGCTGAATTAAGCAATCCCATATAAACGCCAAAACGTCCGGATGCTATCTGCTGCCCTCTGTTACGTCTGAACATGCCCAGCATATCCGGAATCTCCCCGCCCTCACCATTGATGCAGATGATATTTGCCTTTTTCGCGGCCAGAGCATAGGAGCGGAAGGAGTTCTCACCCTGGGAGCCAAAGGACATGGCCGAAATGATAAGCGGCAGATCATGTCCGCCTATGGACAGGTCTATCCGGTCCGGGATCAGCCACTCTTCATTGTCAGCCTGTTTGACGCTTAGAAGATGTCGAAGACCGCTTGGCTGTTCGTTCTCCAGTTTTTCCAGATATTCGGCCATTTCCGCGAAGCCGATCTTGCCCAGGGCCACTTTGCGCAACACTCTGCCCACCCGGGGATTGCGGGAAATTTCTGAGTGCAGCTCCTGATGCTTTCCGGCGATGGCTTTTTCAAGACGCAGGGCGCATTGTCGCTCGATACTTTCCAGGCTGAGTCCTGATTTTTCCGAAGAGCAAAAATTTGAAGTCGAAAGCAGGCGTGAAAGATCACGGGTGAGGCCTATGGAAGAAAATATTCTTCCATAGCCGCAAAGCTCGTGTATGCCCATGGTGGACATTACTTTTTCCATGCCTGCCTGCAGGACGTGCATGGTGTTTCTAACCGCCTCGACCGGGAACAGATGTTTTCCGGATGAGTCCGCGGCAATACGCCACAAAAGGTAAGGGTTAAGGGCGTCCGCTCCCAGACCGAGAAGAACCATGATATCGTGCAGATTGCGCACTGCTCCGGAACGGACAACTATGGAAGCCTTGCGGCGAAGGCCGGATTTTACCAGTTCTTCGACCACACAGGCCGTGGCCAGGACTGGATCGATAAATACGCGGTTGTCCTCGAAAGTCCGGGAATCATCGAGAAGGATGAGCATGCACCCGGAGGCAGCCTTTTTACAGGCTGCAGCAGCCATGAAATCGAGGGCTTTTTTCAAATTTTGTCCAGGTACGTAAGTGGCGTCGATGACTGTGATCAGCCGGGGATCATGGCCCTGGCCGGAAAAAAAGGCAGCCACCTCCTCCAGCAGAGCCCCCTTGAACTCTCTGGCCAGCACCTGCTCCTCATTCAGATCGACAAAGCCTTCAAGGCCGCGCCCTCCCAAAAGAAGAGGTGTCTCAAGTTCCAGGCCCAGGGGAGGGGTTCCATCCTTTTGGCTAATATCAGGCTTTGCGCCAAGGACAACACGTGTGGAAAAATGCTCTGCCTCTCTTTGATGGTCAATAGCCGGATTGGTAACAACAGCTACGTTCTCTTTGAAAAAATCCGCCACATTGGGGAGAGCTTCCGGTATGAGGCAGGCAAGAGGGCCTGTGTGGCCCATGGAACCAATGACTTCCCTTCCTTCCAAGGCCACGCGTCTGCGAATACCCAGATCATATTTCTGCCATCCCAGAGCGGCAAGAAATGCATTCTGTACCAGGTGATCCGCTTTTTTAAGCACCAGGCTTTGTGTCTTGAGCATCGTCTTGTCGGTAAAAAAGCAGGGCTGATAAGGACATTCTCTGAAGCCTGATTCAGGTGCGCGGTATAGATAGGAAAGTTTTTCCAGGGTGTTTTCCCTGTTGCGCATAAGCTGCACCAGCTGTTTCTGATAGGCATGATAATCCAGGACCTGAGCCTTGATTTCTCTTCCGGTGCTTATGGCTATTTTTTCTCCTGGACCAAGTGGTTTTGGATCGCGGACATTGTCTTTTAAA
Organism: Desulfonatronospira sp.; assembly: GCA_007127015.1. GTDB lineage: Bacteria > Desulfobacterota > Desulfovibrionia > Desulfovibrionales > Desulfonatronovibrionaceae > Desulfonatronospira. The sequence goes on from SLAE01000194.1 coordinate 13,529, forward strand.
TCCACGACACCTTTTTCCGAAGACAGAAAATAGTGGTTTTCACTTTCTCCGAACCAGAGAGGACGCAGCCCCAGGGCATCCACGCTGCCCAGGCAGCTTTCTCCGGATCTGGCAACGATGGCTGCCGGTCCCTGTGCAGAACATGGAAAGAACCAGCGGTAAAAAGAGTAAAGCCTGCGCAGTTCTTCCCCGCAAGCATCAGCCATGCTGTTAACCGGAGGAAAGACCATTTCCAGAGCTTCCATGATATCCAGCCCGTGAAGATGAATCAGGCCTTCAATGATCCGGTTCAGGTTCTGGGAATCGCTGCCGCCCTTTACCAGTTTAATATCCATCATCCCTGCGGTCGATTCCAGCCGTTCTATGGTGTTGATTTCACCGTTGTGCCCCAGAAGGGAAAAGGGCTGGGAGCGAAAAACTGTAGGTAGGGTATTGGTGGAATAACGGCTGTGGCCGAGGGTCATGATTGAGCGCATCTCGGGATCGCGCAGCTCAGGATAAACCCTGTTCAGCATGTCTGGCACACCCTGCAGCCTGTAGACCGCACAATCAAGGCTCAGTGAAGAGGTTTCGAGCTTGCCCGGAAGTTCTTCCTCCAGACGCATCTGGGCCAGAAAAAGCCGACGGGCGGCTGCAGCCCGGGACTTATCCGGAACAATACCCGCCACCTGCCAGAAATGCGGAGCTTGCCTCGAAGCTCTGGGTCCCAGGGCTTCGTTTCTGGAATTGCCGCAAACTTCGGTCAAGATGTCAAACCCTGCCTCATCCATAAGTCTTCTGGCTGTACCTTGGACGCTTGTCCATGAATCCCGCTGCTCAAGAGGGAGCAGAAAATGTCCCAGAAAAAAGCCCAGGCTTTCGGAAAGATATGGATTTAATCCGGCTTCGGATAAACGTCTGCTCCATAATTTCCGGGGTATATCCGTGGATACTCCGCACCCGTCTCCTTCTCCATGAATATCACCGGAACGGTGACCCATCCTTCGCAGGGCATCTATGGTTTGCACAATATTGGCATGTGTTGAACGGCCCTCTTTGTTCACCAGGGCTATTACCGCACATGCGTCGCGTTCCTGTATTCTTGGCTTTGAAAACATATCATTCCCTGGATTTACTGGTGAATGTCATACAAATACTGTCAGAGAACATTTCATATTCAAGTAGCCATTGTTTGGCAACAATTCCGGTAGAAAAATCATTGTTACAATTATGTAAAACATACTGATGTTGTTTGTAAAAATTGACAATAGTCATGAAACTTAATAAATCGATCCTGATCTTTAAGTGCAGGTCCTGGACTTGATTACCAGAATCCGTACAACAGGCTCCGAAATTCAACACTTATTTTCCGGCTGCGTATTCAGGCAATGTATATAAATTTCAAAAGTAAGTGCGGGATGCTGGAATATCTGACTAAATATAAATTTTCAGGCATACAGGTGTCTGGATTTTTTTTAAGGTGATCATCATATAAAAAAAGGGGGTTTTTCATGCAGAGTCCGATTGAACGCGAAAGCTGGGCTACACGTGTAGGTTTCATACTGGCGGCCTCCGGATCTGCTGTGGGACTGGGAAATATCTGGCGTTTCCCGTACATGACAGGAGAACACGGTGGGGCAGCCTTTCTGATCATTTATCTTGTTGCCATCATCCTCATCGGCTATCCTGTCATGGTTAATGAAATCATTGTCGGACGCAAGACCAACCGTAACCCCATTGGCGCGTTCAAGGCTCTCGCCCCCAATACTCCATGGTGGCTGGTCGGTGCGCTGGGCGTTTTCACGGGATTTGTCATTCTTTCATATTATTCCGTGGTGGCAGGCTGGTCTCTGGCCTACGTGTACAAAGTAGTCATCGCCACGACCACAGCAGACGTAGAGCATGCGGATGTCTTTGTCGGACACATAACCAGCGTCTGGGAACCAATTTTCTGGCATGCAGTGTTTATGGCTCTGACTGTGGGCATTATTGCCGGAGGTGTGGTCAGGGGGATTCAGAAATGGGTGACAGTACTCATGCCGGCAATCATAATCCTGCTCGTCATACTGATTATAAGGGCCGTGACACTGCCCGGAGCCGGAGAGGGTCTCAGCTACTACTTAAGGCCTGATTTCGGTGAAGTTACATCCAGAACTTTTCTGGCCGCTATCGCTCAGGCGTTTTTTACTTTGAGCCTGGGCATGGGCGCGATCATCACCTATGGCAGTTATCTGAGAGGCAGACATGAAATACCAGGCAACGCGGCCTCAGTAGTCGGCATTGATACCGGAATCGCCATTCTGGCCGGATTTGCCATATTTCCGGCGATTTTCGCTCTGGGCTTTTCCCCGGCTGCGGGTCCCGGACTGGTATTTATCACGTTGCCTGCCGTGTTTGCGGAAATGCCTCTCGGAACACTCTTTGGCATTATGTTTTTTGTGCTTCTAAGTTTTGCCGCTCTGACCTCGGCCATTTCACTTCTGGAAGTCGTCACCGCCTGGCTCATCGATGAAAAAGGCTGGACCCGCAAACAGTCGGCCATTGTCATGGGTATTATCATTTTTACCGTAGGCCTGCCCGCCACTCTGGGTTACAGCGTACTCAGCGGAGTGACTTTTCCAGGTCTTGGAACCGATCTTCTGGATACTTATGACTGGTTCGCCAACAGCATCTTTCTGCCTCTGGGTGGCCTTCTGACCGCCATTTTCGTAGGCTATATATGGGGGACAAAGAATGCCATCGAGGAAGGAAACAGGAATGCCCGTTTTATCAAGCTGGGGAACTGGTGGGGCTTTCTCATCCGCTACGTGGTCCCGGTACTGATCGGGGTGATCATGATAATGGGAATTTATGATACTTTCAGTGGATAGATAGAGGTCGAGCTTATTTGAAAAACTTTGCCCCCGGTCTGGAAACTCAGACCGGGGGCAAATACTTAACTGCTTCTATTTCTTAGAACATCAGATTTTATAGCCTCTGACCACGTAAATCGGATCACTGGTCCAGGTTTGATCTATATGTGGATCGTCAGCCGGACGTTGCCAGTTTCTGATGCTGGTGGTCTTCAGTCCTTTTAATTTTTCTGTGTGTAAAAGAAGATCCAGAACAAAGCCCATTCTTTCAAATTCATGCAGTTCCTGCCACAGCCTGGTCACCTTGGGGGGAAACCACCGGTTGGAAAAGCTGATCATGAGGATTCCTCCAGGCTTCAGTACTCTGGCTGATTCCTGGATGACATGGTACGGCCTTGTCAGGTATTCCACGGAAAGACTGCATATTACTGCTTCAAAACTTTCATCCGGAAACGGCAGTTCAGGATATCTGTTTAAATCATGCACGAGATGAGAATCAAGATCAGGGTTGGCTTCCATCTCTTGGTCGTTAAGTCCCAAACCGGTAACCTTGACCTTGAGTTCACCAGGCAGATGAGAACTTACACTGCTCATCAGGTCCAGCACATGCATGCCGGGCTTTAGTTCAAGGCTGTATTCTTCAGCCAGTAATTTACCTGCCTGAGAGTCTATGTGCTCAACAAATCTTGGCTGCTCGTAAAACTTGCTGTCATCCTCCTGATCAGTACGTTCAAAGCCTTTATCATCTGCAAAGTCTGTAGGTTTCGCAGCCATCCTGGCCTGCATTCCAGGACCTGTTCCAAGAATTTCTTCCATCCAGTGGTTCATTCTTCCACCGACCTCGCAATCCTTTCTGGCCACATCTTCCACTCTGGCTGTAACTTGAAGTTCATGATCTGCCAGGGGATGTGCGCAGTCAGCTTTAAGTGTTTCATTGTCTGCTGAGAGTATGCGACAAGGTCTCATATCCTGTGGAAAGAAATTTCTTCCTCCCAGAAGTCCTCTGGGAAGGAACCTGCCCTTACGGGGATACACAGGTTTTCCAAGAAATTTGCGGTGTATGAAATCACTGGTACCTGTACGGATGATGTCTTTGTTTTTTCGAGAAGGCACAGCCTGTCCGGGCCCGTAAGTAAGAGTCGTTTTTTCGCCACTGGAAAGTCCGGTCAGCTCTTCTTTCATACCGGGTGGAAAAATGTCCCTCCAGAAGTTGACCTTTTGAGCCATGAAACTTTCCAGATGAACGGCTTCATTGCTCCGCCAGGATACATCAAAAACGATTGATGCCAGGCAATCATTATCGAGTCTATGCATTTTCTCCTTCTTTGCTCACCCTGAATTGGGTTCATAGGTTATTAACACAATATTACTAATTACTATTATTAAACTGTTTGTCAATGATTTTCAACTAAATATCTCTGAAAGCACCTGGCGCCGGAATGCAAATATTTCCTCAAGCCTGGGACGGATTACAAGGGCGTGCAAAGGAAAAGACAACCTGGGGAATGGAAGGGAGTAATGTACCAGATCAGTCATCTTCACTCCTTCCGGAACCGTATGGAAAATGTGCTGGTGGTGCCAGAAACGATATGGACCCAGACGCTGTTCATCCACAAAAATCTCAGGTTTTTGCACGTGGGTTATTTCTGTCAGCCAGCGCATCGGTATTCCTGCCAGAGCTTTTATTACATATTCGATGAGCATGCCCGGATACATTTCATCCGCGGGGATACTTAGAATTTCAAAACGAAGCCATCCAGGGGTTATGCGGTCAAGATTTTCCGGTTTAGAGAAAAATCCCCAGGCTTTGTCGATGTTTACCGGTAAAATCTGAACATAATGCAAACGATGGATCATAAAACACTCCGCATTTGTTCCTTTTTTTGGATTAATCTGTATTAACCGGAGAATTTCAGGATTATTCAGGCTGTTGTGCCGTTGGGTCATGATTGTGCCAAGCCTTTCCGTCCGCAAATCTCTTTTTTCTTAAACCATGATATTTACTGCATATTTGATGTCATGTCCATGTCACCTCCTTTCGTGGCCCCATTAAATGTGTCACGACACATGTATTTCAGGCTTCAGGGTTGTTGTTGAAATGCTATCAACAGCCCCGGTTGCACAAAAATAGACAAGATTTGCCTTTTTGGCGGCATCTGGAACGTGTTTTGCTAAGCATTTTTATTAAAACAAACTTACCACTGTGATCAGCTATTAAAAGTTCAAGACAACTACCTGTCAACCCTGGGCAGCTTAATTACTTGAAAAAACTACAAACTATTCAAATGGAGGTATGCTTGTGACCCAGAATCAACTTCAGGAATTCCGATGGTCTCTTGAAGAGCTTTTAAGGGATTCAATGAATAAGATAGAGAACATCTGCGGATTTTTGAGTCAGAAATCCCAGTCATGTTCCATTGAAGATTCAAAAGGGTCGCTGGAGCTTGACAAGAAACGCCTGCTTGCTCTGGCTGATCTGGAGGGACGCATGGTTGGTGAAATTCATCAGGCCCTTAATCGGATGGACAGGGGAAGTTACGGGATATGCGTGGCATGCAAGGGTCAGATAAGTCTGCGGCGTTTAAAAACTTATCCCACTGCAAGATTCTGTACCCAATGCAAGAAGCTGATAGAAAATGGCAGTACGAACTAAATCTCAGGATAATTATGTGTCCATGGATGGCTTGTCCATATACAGACGTCAACTCAGCAACTTTTCCGCCCTGGGAACAGAAGAGGAATTCGAGCTGGCCAGGCGGTTCAGAGATCATAATGATCAGGAAGCTGGATGCTTACTTGTTTCCGCGCATTTAAGGCTTGTGGTCAAGATTGCTATGGAGTTTCAGCGCAAATGGATGAAAAATGCATCGGATCTCATCCAGGAAGGCAATGTAGGCCTTATCAAGGCTCTGAACAAGTACGATCCGGACAAGGGTATAAAATTTTCCTACTACGCCTCATTCTGGATCAGGGCTTATATATTCAAGTTCATCATGGATAACTGGCGTATGGTCAAAGTGGGCACCACTCAGGCACAGCGCAAGCTTTTCTATAACCTGGGCAAGGAAAAGCAAAGGCTTGAATCATTGGGCATGATAGCTGATGCGGAAGCCATATCCCAGAACCTTAACGTTTCTGAAACCGATGTGGTGGAAATGAGCCAGCGAATGGATCACCGTGACCTTTCTCTTGATATGCCTCTGAATGACGATCCGAATGCCACCCCAATAAATATAATTCCATCTGTGGATGAAGGCGTGGAGGACAGACTGGTACTCAAAGAAGCTTCTCATCTGCTGAGAGAGAACATTAAGGAACTGGCTCCTCAATTAAACGAAAAAGAGAGAGATATCATCGAGCTTAGACTGCTGGCGGAAAATCCGATGACTTTGCGTGAAATTGGAGAAAAATACGGGTTCACCCGGGAAAGGGCCAGGCAGATCGAAGCGGGGGTGTTGAATAAAGTCAAAAAATATATGCAGAGCAATATCAGCGACTTTTCCAAGGCATGGCTGGAAGATTCTTAGTCTTCCGGAGAATGGCCGGACCGGCCCTCTGCTGATAAGCTCATCACTTCTGGATATCAAGCCCTGTGTCCCTTAGTTCGATGTTCGTCAAATGGCAGCTTTCGCTTCGGCTGGCTTGAACACACCATCAAAACTCTAAAGTTATGAGATCGGATGACAGGTTTAAATAGTTCAATGTTCAATGTTCTAAGTTCTTAACAATACCTGCAACCCAGTCACACCAGGATGTGATCTCCTCTCGATTCGAAATTCCAGCATTTCCGGAGTGATCTCCCCTTCGCTCCGAAGTCCAGCATTCCGGTATTTACATTTTTTCCCGTAAATATATATGTAGCAAGCATCTTGCTGTTCACCTCACCTGATAACAGCAGTCACAGTATTACAATGAGTTTAAGCCGGGCATGAAAAAAACCTCTCTTTGACATCTCGATTGCAGACTTGAACCGGCTGACAAACGCTTCATCATTTATTAAACAAAAATAATGATGATCATCCGGGAAATACTTTCGATCTCTCTGGCCGCTGCCCCATGGCTTCTTTTCGGTCTTTTCCTTGCCGGACTTATCAAGGCTGTCATACCTCAGGACTTAATGAAGAAATGGGTGGGCGGCAGTGGCGTTGGGGTTATAGCCCGTTCAGCAGTTATCGGAGCACCATTGCCTCTATGTTCCTGTGGAGCCATTCCGGTAGCATTTTCTTTGTATCGAGGTGGTGCAGGCAGGGGTCCTGCTACGGCTTTTCTAATAGGCACCCCGGGAATAGGGGTTGACTCGGTGTTGATCACCTATGCCCTGCTTGGACCGCACATGGCTTTGATGCGTGCCTTGGGAGCGGTAGTTACAGCCATATGTACCGGGCTTCTGGTATCATCCGCAAAGGATTCTTCTCCGCAGATTAAAAGCGAGCAACCTCGATGTCCTGACAAATGCGGTCCGGGAACATGCACCAGCCCCTGGCCTGAGACAGAAAAAGGCAGGCCTGAACAGTGGCCGGCCAGGATACGCCACGGGATGATCTACGCGTTTTCTGATCTATTGGATGATATAGGAATATGGATACTTGTCGGTCTGGTTGTTGCCGGCCTGATAGTTGCCTTTCTTCCCCCGGAAGCCCTGATTGACTACGGAAGCGGCCTTCTGCCCATGCTCTTGATGGCGGCAATAGGTGTTCCCCTTTATATCTGCGCTGCAGCCGCGACACCTGTTGGAGCAAGCCTGGTTCTAGCCGGTGTTTCGCCAGGCACTGTGCTTGTTTTTCTTCTGGCGGCCCCGATTACAAGCCTGGCCACATTGGGGGTACTACGCAGGGAACTGGGCAATGCCGCTCTTGCATGTTATCTTGCGGGCATATTTGTAACAGCCATAGCCCTGGGCATGGCTGCAGATCAATTTATTCTATTTACCGGCGTTGATATTATCGCTCAAAGTCAGAAAATCAGGGAACTCATCCCTGAGTGGTTTGAATGGACAACTCTGATCATTCTCATCTCTCTTAGTATAAGAGCCCGTATAAATCTGGCCAGGTTACTGCCGTTTTAGTTGAAATTTTATTTAAATATTAATTGCAGTAAGAACATGTTGGAATTCAATGAAAATGGCTTTTATTGGTTTTTTGCTTTATTGAAACATATTTAGCTGTTGAATGTATTTTTTAAAAAATTGAAAAATTTATATTATAGAAAACATCGAATATAAAAGTTAATTTAAAATGAAGTGCCTGCAGCTTGCTGATCAGTGTTTTGTCTGGATTTCAAGTCATTGACAACTTAATAGGGCTTTCTTATTTAATTTGATAAGTGCATTTTTAGTTAGTTCGATCTGAATGCAAAAAGGAGGTTCATTATGTGGGTATGGGTAGCCAGATGGCTGAAAAAAGAAGGCAATCTTGAATCAGTAAAAAAAGATGCGGAATCTGTCAGCAAACACTGGCAGGAAGTGGCTCTGGACGTAGGGCTGGATCCGGAAAAAAATGTAACAGTCGCCGAAGGAGATAAGGAAGTCAGGGTCGGAATCAGCGAGGAAATGGATTTGAAATTCCGGGAAGAACCCGGGGAATGGCGTTAATGGAAAGGCTGCTGATTATCTTAAGAAAGCCTGACCTGCGCCATAATCTGCAAGAATTTTTACAAGTTCAAGTTCTGATTTTAATAGCTGTAAAGAGCTGAGCATTGATGTAAGTTACCAAAGCAAAGTTGTTCATTATCTAATTTCCATTCAGAAAATTATCTTTCCGAATATTGAACCAAACAACCGGAAAAAGCCGAAGGAGTAGAAGCAAAATGCCTTTTATAAATGTTAAAGACAAGCAGATTGAACTGGATGAAAAGGGTTTTTTGGTCAACATGGATGATTGGGATGAAGATGTGGCCAAAGCGTTGTTAAAGCATCATAACGGACCTGAACCCGACCCGGAAACTCTTGAAATTCTTCGCTTTATACATAACTACTATAAGAAATTCAGTGCTTTTCCGATCATGAAGGAAGTTTGTAAAAAAGTAGATCAGCCAAAACAATGCGTACAGGAACACTTTCTTGATCCTGCCCTGGCCTGGAAGGCGGCTGGACTGCCCAAGCCTGATACAATGTACACGGAATCTCATGATGATGCTCACAGAATCTATAAAATCGTTACAGCACAATAATCTTAAGCTTTAACGGAAAGATCAGCCGCGATAATTCAGGCATAAAAGTGTGGGTTCAATGGGTAGTATAAGAATCGATCATTCATATTTTTATACTACCCAAAAATTTCAGTTAGCGGGTTTTTGAATCATAAACTTATAGTGTTATTTGGAACTTATTATTTCATCAAAAATCAAATCTAATTGATTACTGAAAAAATAACAACTCATGCTTTCTATCTTACCCCGAGTTGCAATGTATAATACACCAAATAAATGCTTTATTGGCCACTCGAGATTTGTCTTAAATTTTAAAAGCTCAAATAATATCAATGAGGTCCATATAGAATAAGAGGGTATACACAGCCGAATTTGTGATAACAATAAAGTTGGATGAGTCAACAGGATGATGTTTGCGATGTTAAAACATATTATTTATGCCGCGTGTTTAATTTTTTCTGTGCTGATTTTTTTTATGGGTTTTAACGCTGTTGATTTATATAAAAAAAATGCGGAAGGCTTTATTGTCAACAAGGCGCTCGCGGAAGAAACAGAAGATCGCGATATCCAGTGGTTCAGAGATCAACTGGGCATATCCGAACAATACATCGAAGAGCCTGATGGAATATGGGGAATGTCCTGGGCACACTTTCTGACCATGGTCATTCTGGTTGTCTTTGCTTTGGGCGCGATGGTACTGATTATCATGCAGCAGAAAAGAACCAGGGAAATTATGGAATCCATTAAAAAGGAGATGGAACATGGAGATGGAAATAGAGGTTGAATTCAAGAGATCTGAAAAAACCGCTCTTTGGTGTGACAGCTATGATAATCTTCTGGAAATGGCTGAAGAAAACGGAATAAAAATTTCATCAGAGTGCGCGGCAGGCATATGCGGTTCCTGCAAAGTCAAACTGCTTGAAGGGAAAGTGGAAATGGATACACAGGAAGGCCTTGACGATGAAGATTTAAGAGAAAATATGATTCTGCCATGCGTGTCAGTGCCCTTGTCCAACCTCGTTCTTGATGTCTGATCCGCGAGATGAAAGAAAGACAGATAAATATTTTCCTGTCCGTATTCTTCATCCTTCTTCTGGGAGGATTTGTAGTGCATGACAGCAGGGCCTTTCCCGGCAGCTTGCCCGGACATTTTCTGGGCATTGCCGGAGCCGCTTTCATGCTCATGGCTCTTTTCTATTCCTTTCGGAAAAGAATTTTAAAGAAAAGAGGCAAGCAGAACCCCATCAACAGACATATCACTTACGGTCTGCTCGGATCTTCGCTGGTAGTCATCCATTCAGGACACGCTGTTTCCAGCCTTATCGGCATGTTCATCTTTCTGTCCGTATTACTGGTCGTCCTAAGCGGAATAGCAGGCTATTATCTGTACAAAAGAGTAACCAGAACTCTGAAGGACCATAAAAAGGATAGTGAGCTTTTAAAAGCGCATCTTAAAAAGCGAAGGCATGAGCTGCTGAGCGCCTGCAGGATCAGCGAACCGGATGATTTGAAGGATGTCAGCCCGCCACTGTGGAGGCTCAGGTTCCGTTCAGACATGATGGACGAGTGCGCTCGCTGGACGGATGAGGTCAGAGTCCTGGCGGATAAGGAGTATATCATCAGGTTTTTTGACAGGTTAAAAAGTATTTTCACCAAGTGGATCAGGGTGCATTACACCATGGCTTTTCTGCTTTTCGCTTTACTGGTTGTTCATGTTCTGACCACACTATACTATGGATTGCGCTGGCTGCCATGAAGACAATCATTTTAAACGCTGTAATCTTCACAATAATTATTGTTTTTTCATTATGGCTTTATTCTAATGACCAGGCTGCCAAACCCGGCAGATTAAGCAGTGCTCACGAGTTCATCCATGATTGCGAAACGTGTCACACCCCCTGGCAGGGCGTCAGTGATCAGATGTGCATGTTCTGTCATTTTTTTGATGATGTAATGGAGTTGAAGCCGGAGATCAGATACCACGTGGAGGAGAAACACTGCCTGCAATGCCACACTGAGCACCTGGGCAGGGGCGGGGACATAGCCAGTGTTGATCATACCCTTTTTCACCCGGATCTTTTATGTTCTGATTGTCATTTTGATCCCCATCAAGGCAACTTTGGGGATGACTGCAGGAACTGTCATGGAATAACCACCTGGGAGGTTGAAGGATTCAGTCATCCTCCGGCGGAAGACAGAAATTGTCACCATTGTCATAAGCCTCCCGCATCTCATCATGATCCGGTGATGTGGGAACAGATCCTCAAAGGGCATCAGATTGTCATCGATCCGGAAGAACCTCCGGCGGTTGAAGATTGCTGGCAATGCCACACAACCCATCGCTGGGGACATCTTATGATGGAGCATGATCTGTGATTTTGAAGAAAAAAGCGCCCGCAAAGATTGTCTTTGCAGGCGCATAAGCAGGGAGGCGGACAAGGAAATTTTAGAATATTTGAAAAAGCTTGAAATTTTTTAAAAAAATCAACAAGGATTTTCCCGCAGTGAACTATCTCATATGACATCCAATGCAGGTGGTGGGGGCATCCATGGCCTGCGCGAATTCATCGTGCACGTGACAGCCTAGCCAGCACATGTGATGATATGCTTCTTCAAAATAGTAGATGTCGTGCATATCGCGTGTGGTACGAGTGCCCGCGATTAAGTTCTGCGGATCAGGATCGGCGGTGGCCACATCATGACATCCGAACTCCATGCATCCGATGTAATCGCCGGTATGGTGACATTCCATACAGTCATAATCTATGTGGGAGTCATGGGAAAAAGGCACTGGGTTCAGCAATTTCGGTCCATATTCCTCTTCGTATTCCACCGGGGGATACATCATTATAAGATCAGGATATTCGCCTTCATGCTGATAGGTCAAGCCTGCATAGAGGCTTGGAATGACCAGAAATCCCATTAACATGGCACATAATACGCCAATTACCACAGACCTTTTCATTACTTTTTACCTCCTTATCAAAATTAATATTATTGTCTCCACGCCTGGAAGCTTTCAACAACTCCGATTATGTGCTGAATGCTTGAAAATAATGACGGCATTACTGGAAAACGTTCCATAATCAGCCGGTTGATATTGATGAGGCTCAAGTCGGTCCTTGTAAAAAAAGCCGGGGCACAGCTCCGGTATGGACAGATCCGATTTTCAGACTGACAGCATGGTTTGAATACGCCTCTCATAAGCCATGAGCAATCTACATGTCAAACAACTCTTTTGATCAATATCATATTTCAGCAGCTATTCTGTCTCCCACCTGGCTGGTGGTCATGCCCATCCGTCCGGCTGACTGACTGGACATGACAGGCAGAATTTTCATCACCGCGTCTTCCACCGCCTGGGCGGCCGTGTCTTCACCGAGTTCCGCAAGCATCATCTGACCGGCCAGAATGCCGGCCACGGGATTGGCTTTTCCAAGACCTGTGTACTTGGGGGCGGAACCTCCGATAGGCTCGAACATGGACACGCCCTGCGGGTTTATATTCCCTCCCGCGGCAATGCCCAGCCCGCCCTGGGTGATGGCTCCAAGGTCGGTGATGATATCACCGAACATGTTGTCGGTAACGATGACGTCGAACCATTCCGGGCTTTTGACCATCCACATGCAGGTGGCATCCACATGGGTATAGTCGGTTTCAACCTCGGGATAATCCGCGGCCATTTTCCTGAAAACTCTTTCCCAAAGGCCGAAAGCATAAGTTAATACATTTGTTTTGCCGCAAAGGGTTAGTTTTTTTCTTTTTCTGCGGGAAGCAAGCTCAAAAGCGTAACGCAGACAGCGTTCAACGCCCAGATACGTGTTCACTGATTCCTGAATGGCCACCTCATTTTCGGTCCCTTCTCTTAAAAGTCCTCCTCCACCGGTATAAAGCCCTTCGGTGTTTTCTCTGACCACAATGTAGTCAATATGCTCAGGACCCTTGTCCTTAAGCGGGCACTCCACCCCTGGATAAAGCTTTATCGGTCGCAGATTGATGTATTGATCAAGAACAAAACGGGTTTTAAGGAGAATGCCCTTTTCCAGTATGCCCGGCTTGACCTGGGGATGGCCGATTGCTCCAAGATAAATGGCCTGAAAGCCTTTAAGCTCTTCAAGCACTGAATCAGGCATTACCTCTCCGGTCTTCAGATACCTTTCTCCACCAAGATCATAACTGTGCCAGTCCAGCCTGAAATCGTACTTTTTACCTGCCGTATCAAGGACTTTTTTTCCTTCTTTGACAACTTCCGGTCCGATGCCGTCCCCGGGTATCAGAGCTATTTTGTAACTTTTCATTTATTCTCCTTAAGCGTGTATTTAATGAAGTGCATTGCTGTATAAAATGATCTTCCTTTTCAAGTTTGTTTCTTAAAGTCAAGTTTTGGATTCAGCATGTCTTTGCGTGCACAGATTTTATCCGGATTTTTTAACAGACTCATCTTTCGGCCTGGCAACAGCATCTTCCTGGCTGGCAGCGACATCGTCCTGCCTTGATTTTTCTTTTTCTTTCAGTTCCTGTTCATCCTCCTCTGCCTGCTCTTTTTCTCTGATTACTTCTCTTGAAGCCTCAGACTCGGACGCGTATTTTATTTCCGGTTCCGGGTGTTCCTCAGGAAGCTTTTCAGCTCCGGCTGAAGGAAGAGCCTGGGGAACTCTAGTCACGCGCATGGGTGGAGACGCGCCTTCTTTGTCTGTACCAAACCAGATGGTGCGGTGAGGGAAGGGGATTTCTATACCGCGTTCGTCAAATACGCGCTTCATACGTTCAAGAAAGGCCCTGCGGACGGCGAACTGACGCATGGGCTGAGTTTTCATCCGCACTCTGATCTCTATGGCAGAATCTCCTAGATTGTTCAGTCCGAATACTTCAAGATCGCCCACGATGTCCGGTCCCCAGGTTTCATCCTGACGCAGCTCCACGGCAACATCCTGGAGAGCCTGGACCACTTCGTTGTAATCTTCCCGGTAGGCCACTCCGGCGTCTATAAGTGCATAGCCGTAGTCCCGGTTATAATTGAGTACAGTGGTCACATCCCCGAAGGGTATCACATGTACCGTGCCGGTCAGGTCGCGCAGTGTGACTGTGCGTACCGTCAAATGTTCAACCGTTCCTGAATGGCCCCCGGCTTCCACCCAGTCACCCACTGCTATGGAATCTTCAATAAGAATGAATGCTCCGGTGATAACATCCCGGACCAGAGTCTGAGCACCGAAACCTATAGCCAGTCCTATCACACCGGCACCGGCCAGCAGGGGAGCAATATTTACCCCCAGGTGGGACAAAACGCTCATGCCGGCAACAAGGATAAGTGTGATAAGCGCAATGTTGCGCAAAAGAGGCAGAAGGGTCAGTTTTCTTGTGCTTCTTTTTTTCTCATCGGGTTCTTCGCGTTCTTTGGCCAGAGATACTTCAATCCTGGCACTGATTAATTCCCAGATGAGAAAAGCGACTGCCACAATGAATACAAGCAAAAAAACTTCAAAAATTATCGCTGTGCCCTGTGGAGTGAACAGCCAGCTTAGAGTTCCCAGGCCCCAGGCCTGCATGATGGAAAAGGCGGCAACCACGTAGATGACCCATTTGATGGTCAGGCTTAGAAGCGGCAGGTAGCGGTTGGCCCTGGCTTCAAGCTCTGGATGTTTCTGCTTGAGTTCTTCGCTGATTTTAAAAAGACGCCAGACGCCGCGCATGCTTAACCGGACCAGGAAGGCGGCCAGAGCGATGATTAATATTGTCAGGATTACCGCCCTGGCCAGGAAATGAAAACCACCTTCGATTTTCAGGGCCCAGGTGGCGTACATGCCGGCTATTAACATTATAGCCAGTATATGCCAGTATTCAGCCAGACGCCCCCTGATGGAATTGAAAATCTGAATTCTGTCGCAGAATGCTTCTTCCTTTGTTTCAGGAATCTCTTTCTCATCAGGTTTTCCGGGAGTGATCCGCAGCCAGCAGGTTACCTCCGTGCGGTTCTGAAGCACAAGCACCACAACCATAATCGCGATGATCAGACCCAGGAATTTAAGCAGAAAGATGTACAGACTATCAGGAAGACCCAGAAGCAGGGAGGCTTCAAGTATGAAATACCCGTAAATTCCAAGGCCGGCTATCCTGCGGACCCAGATATAAAGGTACTGCACTGAGCCGTTGTCCAGGGGCAGAATCCTCAGGGAAGGCACTCCGGGAACAAGTACAAGCCTGGCCAGGGCCAGAATAATTCTGACCAGAATGTTGGCGTTGACCAGAGTCAGGGCAACCAGCTGCGTTCCGGTTCTGGGATCAAGAAAAGGAAGAAGCCCATAAGCCGCTGCCGCGAAGGCCGCGATCGGGATAAGCTCCAGTAAGGTCCGGGCAATAAGAAAAAGTGATCGCAGAGCTATGTTATAGGCCACCTGATCTTCAATTGTTTTCCGGGACCCGGCCAGCAGGCGGCGGACAATCCTTTCGGCAAGAAAGCCGGCCAGAAGAACAAGGATCACTTTGCCGGCCATTTC
>SLAE01000158.1 GCA_007127015.1 Desulfonatronospira sp.
TCACCGACAGGGAAAGCTGTGAAAAACATCTGGCCTGCGGCGCCAAAAAAGTACTGGTCAGTGCTCCGGCCAAACAACCGGACAAGACAATTGTCATGGGTGTCAATGATCATGACCTGAGCCCGGATGACAAAATCGTTTCCAGCGCCTCGTGCACCACCAATTGCCTGGCGCCTGTAGCCAAGGTCATTCAGGACAGCTTCGGCATCAAGCACGGGCTGATGACCACCATACATGCTTATACCATGTCCCAGAGAATACTCGACGGTTCACACAAGGACATTCGCAGGGCCAGGGCCGCGGCCATGTCCATGATTCCGACCACCACAGGCGCGGCCAGAATGGTCGGCGTGGTCATCCCAGAATTAAAAGGCAAGGTCGACGGATTTGCCATCCGCATCCCCACTCCCAACGTGTCTCTGGTCGATTTCAAGGCAGAGGTGGAAAAAAAGACCACCATACAGGAAGTAAACCAGGCCATGCAGGCGGCAGCTGAAGGACCCATGAAGGACAGCCTGGGGTATACTGAGATCCCTCTGGTCTCTGTGGACTACAATGACAGCATCTACGGCGGCGTGGTCGACGGCCTGCTGACCTCGGTCATGGACGAGACCATGGTTCAGGTTATCGCCTGGTATGATAATGAAGCCGGTTTCTGCCACCAGCTGCTCAGACTGGCAGTCAAGGCGAGTGAAAAACTGTAATTTCAGCCAAGCTCAATCTCCCGGCCCTGTTCCACAGCAAAGCAGTGCAGGGCCGGGAATCTGTTCTTTGCGGTTAGGCGCGCCTCTTCCACCAGCAGATCCATGTCCCGGTCCGTTCGGTACTGATTGTGATGATAAAAGCCCACCCGGCTGATCCCGGCCTCAAAAGCCAGTTCCATGGCCTGCAGATAAGTGGAATGCCCCCATTTCACCTTCTCTGTATATTCTTCGGGCAGGTATTCACTGTCATGGATGAGCAGATCAGCCCCGGCCGCGAACCGGACATAATCCTTAAAGCTTTTGCCGCCCCTGTGGCGGTGTCCCAGTTCGTTGTCCGTCAGAAAGACCAGGGTCTTGTTCTGCAGACTGATCTTATAACCCAGGCCTCGATCAGGATGTGACAGGGGAATGGCTTCCAGATGAAAGCCGCCGATGTCGAATCTGGATTGTACCTCCCTGTATTCAATACCGGCCGCCAGTTTTGTCACCCTTACCGGAAAATGTGGAGGCCTGAAAATATTCTTGAACACAAGCTTGAACGTGTTGCCGTATACTCCTGGATGGCCGTAAAGATTGATTCTGAAGGCTTCACTGAACAAAGGCCTGAACAGCGGCAGACCCATGATATGGTCCCAGTGAAAGTGAGTGAACAACAGATCCGTTTCCGGAACTTCTTCCCGGATAAACAGATCGCCCAGCTTTCTTATGCCTGTGCCTGAATCGATGATCAATCTTTGACCGGATTCGGAATCCCGAACCTCCAGACAGGAAGTCTCTCCTCCGTATTTTATGAATTCAGGACCGCAGACAGGAGCAGATCCTCTGGTTCCCCAGCAGATTATTCTCATATTCTATCACTTCCTTAGTACTGGCAGCGCTCCTGCACCTGAGTCAGTTAAGTAATTTCTTGCAACCTTTTTGCCACTGAAGGTCCGGACCCGCGCTTACTCTTGAAATTCAATTCACTCTTGAATACGCAGCCGGAAAGTAAGTGAGTGATACGGATTCAGGTTCTACATTTTTAATCTAAACCGGGGAAGTACTTAAAACCTGTTTTTTTATTTTTTGATACAATTATCTGTTAAAAAAATAACATGCTTTACAAAAAATAAAATTAGTGCTTAGGAATGAATTGTTTGTCTATCACTCAAATCCAAATTGGAGCGGGTTATGGTAGCTTATATCGTGTATTTGCAGCAGATTCCCGAGCTGTTGCGTAAGTGGAGCAGCAGCCACGACGTTTACGTGCCCACCCGGGTGGAAGATCATTTTTATGAATTCAGGCCCTGGCAGGAAAAAATGCACATCGCCTGGGATTATGATCTGGCCTATTCTCCCCTCAAGGTTTTCTTCATGCCTCCCAGAGAAGATCTCATTCACTTTGATCTGCATAATTATACAGCTTCTCCGGTAATAAAAAAAACCAGGCAACTCCTTTTTGGAGTACATCCCTACGATATAAAGGCCATAAACCAGCTTGATCAGCTTATGGGCATGGACGGCATCGACGTCAATTATCAAAATCTGCGGGATAACACTGTCATCTTCGGCCTGGAGCCTGCCAGGCTGGCTGAAACGGCTTTCTGGGCAGGGGTTGACGCGGCCAGGGTGGATTTCGGCTTTGATCTGTTCTGGACCAGGATAAGTCCCGGAGCTTTTCTGGTAAGAGTAGGTTCCGCGCAGGGCGAAGAGATGCTGAAGATGGGATCATCCATGACCAGCGCCACAGCAGCGGAAAAAGAAGCAGCCAGAAGAATTCATCTGCGCACAGCAGCCAGAGCGGACAAACAGAGTTTTGGATTCACCTGGACCCAGGTGCCCGAATTCATGAATAAATTTTACAGCCGAAAACTCTACTGGCGGGAAAAGGCCAAGACCTGTCTTTCCTGCGGTTCCTGCAATCTTGTCTGCCCGACATGCTACTGCTTTGACATTCAGGATGAGACAGACGATCACCTTAAAACCGGCAAGCGCTATCGGCAATGGGACGGCTGCATGCTCGAGGGCTTTGCCAGAATCGCCGGCGGACTGAATTTCCGCCCGAATGCCTGGGAGCGTTACCGGCACAGGTATATGCGCAAGGGCAAATATATTTATGACAGAATCGGTGAGCTTGGGTGTGTGGGCTGCGGTCGCTGCGTTAAAGCCTGTACAGCTAAAATAGCCAACCCCAGGGAAGTTTTCAGAGAGATCCGGGAGGCAATCAAGAATGAAGTCTGATTTTTCACCTTATGTTCCCAGACCTGCTACACTGGTAGCCAAAAACACCTTGTCCGAATATGTGACCCTGTTCGAGTTTGCCCAGGACAGCGGTAAAACCCTGGCCCACAGACCGGGGCAGTTCATTCAGGTCTCTGTCTACGGAGTTGGAGAGGCTCCATTTTCAGTCAGTTCACCTCCCCAGAGCGATCACCACCACTTCGAACTGGCTGTGCGCAGGACCGGCTCAGTCACCAATGCCCTGCACAATCTGCAGACAGGCTCTAAAGTCGGCATCAGAGGACCTTACGGGTCGTATTTTCCCATGCAGAAATTCGTAGGCCAGGATTTGCTGTTTGTAGCCGGAGGCCTTGGATATATTCCCATCCGCAGCGTGCTTTACTATATGCTCAGACACAGGGAAGAGTACGGGGATATCATTCTGCTTGTGGGCACCAGACATCCCGGGGAGAGGATCTTTACCGATCAGCTGGAGGAAATCAGCAGACGCAGTGATGTCCATGTCCTGGAAACTGTGGATATGCCTGATGAAAACTGGCAGGGCAATGTGGGAGTGATCACCACCTTGTTTCCCAAAATCAGGATCAATCCTGAAAATACAAATGTAGCTATGATCGGTCCTCCGGTCATGTACAGATTTGTCATTGATGAGTGCGCCAAACTGGGTATTCCCCAGGAAAGAATTTACGTTTCCCTGGAAAGAAGAATGAAATGCGGTCTTGGAAAATGCGGACACTGTCAGATCAACGGAATCAACTGCTGTACTGACGGGCCTGTTTTCTGCTATACTAAAATCGCAAATTTGCCTGAGGCCTTTTAAGTTCAGTATCAAGGATTATAGATTATTGGATCAGAAAAATTAAACCTGAATCCGTGAAAACAGGTTCAGGAATTTGTCAAAATGACCGCAAAAACTCACTCCAAGGCAGACTAAATCAAAATTTTGGCCTTGCCTGAGTTAACATACTGCAGGGTTGCCAAGATTTGATGTAAATTAAATCATATGGTTAAAGAATTTTGATTAAGTCTGCCTAAGTCGCTCAAACAGTTTGCGGCCATTTTGCCAAACCCCTGAACCCATTTAAGGATATACGAAAAAAAACTAACTTCACGGATTCAGGATAAAATGTTAATCAACTAGAAATCTGATCTCATGGCTTTGCGTGTCTGCGGGTCCGGTTGAGATACGAAATCCTGCCTTTTCACAAAGCACTGCTTTGATTCAGAAAGGAGAGATACATGGCGGTAAAACCTAAGGTTGCTTTTTTTGACTTTGCCGGCTGCGAAGGAGACCAGCTTCAGGTGGCCAACCTTGAGGAAAGGCTTCTTGACCTTCTGGCACATATCGAGGTGGTCAGTTTTCGGGAAATCAAGACCGAACACTCGGATGATTATGATATAGCCTTTGTTGAGGGTTCAATCACCAGGCCGGAAGATGAAAAACGGTTAAAAGAAATCCGCGAAAACGCCGGAATCCTGGTGGCTCTTGGAGCTTGCGCCACCATCGGAGGCATCAACTGCCTGAAGAATTTCATTAATGAATCGGAATACAGGTCCACTGTTTACGGGTCCTCGGCACGCTGGTATTCCACATACGCTTCAAGGCCTCTTTCAGCTGTGGTTCGGGTAGATATGGACATTCATGGTTGTCCGATCGACAAAAACGAATTCGCCACCGCAGTCAAAGAGCTGCTGCTGGGCAAAATCTATGCCCCGCCGGATTATCCGGTGTGCACCGAGTGCAAGATGGCAGGAAATATCTGCCGCTACGAGCAGGGGCAGCTTTGCCTGGGCATTGTCACCAGGGCCGGATGCAAAGCCTGCTGTGTGACCGAAGGCAGTTTCTGCTGGGGCTGCCGGGGCATGGCTCCCGAAGCCAATCTGGATGCCGCCGCCAGGATCATGGAAGATCATGGCTTTACCAGGCTCAACGCCCAGGACAGACTCAGGCTTTATTTCGGCTGTACAGACCGGGCTTTTTATCCCGGATAACCCGCTGCTGCCTTTTTATATGCAACTGCCCGGAGAAACGCATTATGAGCAAAAAGAAGATCAAGGAACAGAATATGCAGAATCAGGACGTTCAGGAAAAAGACGTTCAGAAACAGAAAGAAGCTTCCTCTGCAAAACCCGGAACAATAAAAGTCAATCATCTGACCCGGGTGGAGGGGCACGGCAATATAATCGTCCATCTGGATTCTCAGGGATCGATCATTGACTGCACATGGGAGGTTGTCGAAGCTCCCAGATTCTTTGAGGCCATGGTTCATGGACGACCCTATTCGGACATCCATCACATCGTCTCCAGAATTTGCGGCATCTGCTCCATAGGTCACCAGCTCTGTTCCATACAGGCTACTGAGGACGCTTTTGACCTGGAGGTTTCCCATCAGACCCTTGAGCTGCGCAAACTGGCTCTGCACGCTGAAAATCTGCAAAGCCACCTGCTGCATATCGGCTACCTGGTGCTTCCGGATCTGCTGGGCGTAGATTCGGTACTTCCCCTGGCTGAAACTCACAGGGAAGAGCTTTTGAATCTGGTAGCCTGCAGGCGCATGGCCAATGAGTTCAGTCAGGTCATCTGCGGCCGGACCACCCACCCCCAGCGGCTTGTGGTGGGCGGAATGGCCAGAATTCCGGACAGCGGAGAACTTTCCGATTTAAAAGCCAAACTGGAAACAAGTCTAAAGCAGCTGGACAGGATTGTGGATCTTTTCGCGGCCCTGAGTGACAAGTGGCCTGAATTTGAAAGGCCCACAGAATATGTGGCCCTTTCTTCACCAAAAGAATATGCCCTGTACAGCGGCCAGATCCAGAGTTCTATCGATCAGAGAAGACCTGCGGCCATGTACGATCAGGTGACCAACGAATTCTGCGTGCCGCAGTCCACAGCCAAATGGACCAGGAATGTGCGGGATTCCTATATGGTCGGCGCTCTGGCCAGGTTCAACATCAACCACGCTCTGCTCTCCCCCGGGGCCGCAGAAGCTGCCGGAAAACTGGGGCTTAAACCGCCGGTACACAACCCGTATCTGAACACAGCAGCCCAGCTTGTGGAATGCGTTCATTCCGTGGAGGATTCACTTAAGATCGTCTCCGACCTGATCAGCAGCGGCCTCAGGGAGGAGAAGCCGGCCAGGGTCCGGGCAGTCGCAGGCAAGGGTGTGGGCGCGATAGAAGTGCCCAGAGGGATTCTTTTTCACAGTTATCAGTATGGAGATGACGGCAGGATCATCTCAGCGGACTGCGTCATTCCCACCAATCAGAACCATGCCAATATTCAAAAGGACATGGATGCCCTCAAGCCTCAACTGTCCGGGCTTGATCCTCAGGAAATCGAACTCAGGCTGAGCATGCTTGTCAGGGGATATGATCCGTGCATATCCTGTTCCACTCATCTGGTGAATACGCAGTCCGAAGGCCATTCCATGGTCAGATTCGTGCGCGAAGATTGAAGTCGAATCCTTACAACAGGTTCCGAAATTTATCCGAACGGCCGTAAAAACTCGCTCCAAGACATACTAAATCAAAATCCCGGTCGTGCCTGATTTAAAAAATATGGCCTTGTCTTTTGACCATGCCTGCAACAAAAATGAGTATTTCAAAAATTATCAATTTTAAACCCCTGCCACCCGGATGTATTATCTGGAGCTGTTTTACTTTCGCCAGCCTGAGCTGCCTGGAAGACCTGCATGATTGAATGGATTCAAACGCATGAGACATTCTTTTTGTGGGCAGCTGCAGCTTCCTTCCTGATCTTCATTGCTTTCCTGGCATTTGTTCCCTGGATGGTTGTTCGCATCCCCGAAGACTATTTTGCCGGTCATAAACGGCCAGAAGATTTCAAATACAGACGTTCGCCCATAGCACACATCCTGCTCCTTACTGTTAAAAACATAGCTGGCTTCCTGCTCGTTCTCGCAGGCATTGCCATGCTGATACTCCCCGGCCAGGGGGTGCTGACAATTATGCTGGGCATCGCGCTTATGAACTTCCCTGGAAAATTCAAGCTTGAACGATGGATTGTCTCACGAGGGCCGGTAATCCGGCTGATCAATCGTCTGCGCCGCGGGCAGGGCCGGCCGGAACTTGTTCTGCCCGCTCAACCCGGAAAGACCGGGGGTGAATCAGGCTGACTCCGACAGGCTGCTGCTGCACTGTCAGTAAAAACATTAATGAATAATGGTTTCAATGCGGGCTGAAAAGTTTTTCTATAGTGCCAGAAAAAGCTTGTCATCTTTTTTAATTTCAGATAATCTACTTTTTTATTCATCAGTTTTTGTACAGGTTGCAATGGCGAAGCTTGGGCTGATGATTTCTTTTTATTTTTTAGGAGACTTATTTTTATGACCAATTTGTACGTGGGCAACCTGCCCTGGAGCATGACCGAGGTTCAGTTGCGCGATTCTTTTGCCGAGCACGGTGAAGTAATTTCAGCAAAAATCATTGAAGACCGTGAAACCGGACGTTCACGAGGCTTTGGTTTTGTGGAGATGGAAAGCGGAGCTGATGAAGCCATTCAAAGCCTGAACGGCAAGGAATTCGACGGACGAAACATTAAGGTTAATGTAGCCAAGCCCAGAAGGGAGTCCCGCTTCTAATCAAGGACTATTATTTGCTTAAAAAGCCATTCCGGCCGGTCCGGGATGGCTTTTTTATTTTCAGCTTCAAATTAAGTTCTGAAAATTTCTGTTATATGCCTGCGTGAAATTCATTTCTACTTAACCCATCTTTGTCATAATTGACGATTGCCGGCATTGGGGATATGAATACATGGTTCGGCTGATTTAAATTAAACATTATACAACTGCCGGTTGAAACCTTGCCGGGGTTGCCGACCCTTAAGACCGGTCCTTTGCACTTATGGAGCCTGAAATGCCTGACAGGGAATTGCCCAAGGGGTATGAACCCGGAGACGTTGAACAGAAATGGATAAAATACTGGAACGAAAACCAGAGCTTTACTCCTTCTGATGAGCCGGGCCGCCCGGCATACAGCATAGTTATTCCTCCTCCGAACGTTACCGGATCATTGCACATGGGGCATGCCCTGAATCTGACCCTGCAGGATATCCTCTGCCGTCACCATCGACAGCTGGGCTATGATGTGCTCTGGGTGCCGGGCACCGATCATGCCGGGATCGCCACCCAGAACGTGGTGGAAAAAGCCCTGGCCGCTGAAGGAAAGACCAGGCAGGATCTCGGCCGTGACGAATTCAGCCGCCGCGTCTGGGAATGGAAGGATGAGTTCGGGGGCAAAATCCTGAACCAGATCAGCCGCATCGGCGCTTCCGTGGACTGGACAAGGCTCAGGTTCACCCTGGACGAAGGGCTGTCCAGAGCTGTGCGCGAAGTATTCGTGCGCCTCTATGAACAGGGTCTTATCTACCAGGGGGACTACATCATCAACTGGTGCATCCGCTGTCACACCGCCCTGTCCGATCTGGAGGTTGAATACTCCGAGATCGAAGGAGGTCTCTACCACCTGCGTTATCCCCTGGCCGACGGCTCCGGATATCTGGTCGTGGCCACCACCCGGCCGGAAACAATGCTCGGGGACACAGCTGTGGCGGTTAATCCTGAAGATCCCCGCTACAAACACCTGATCGGCAAACACGCGCTTCTGCCCTTTTTAAACCGCAGGCTGCCCATTATCGGCGATGAATACGTGGACATGGATTTCGGCACAGGCTGCCTGAAAATCACCCCGGCGCATGATCCCAACGACTTTGAGCTGGGCCGCAGACATGGACTGGAAATCATTCAGGTCATCGACGATCAGGGAAAGATGACCGAAGAGGCCGGTGAACGTTTTGCCGGACTGGACCGCATGGAGTGCCGCAGGAAAATCCTTGCCGCCCTTAAAGAATCAGACGCCCTGGAAAAAGTCCGGGATCACCGGCACAGCGTCGGACACTGCTATAGATGCGGAGCGGTCATAGAGCCTTACGTCTCCAGGCAATGGTTCGTCAGGGTGGGACCTCTGGCAGCCAGAGCCAGGGACGCGGTAGCCGAAAAAGAAACCCTGATTATTCCCGAACACTGGACCAGGACCTATTTTGAATGGATGGACAACATCCGGGACTGGTGCATTTCCAGACAGATCTGGTGGGGCCACCGCATCCCTGCCTGGACCTGCATGGAATGCGGAGAACTGATCGTGGCCAGGGAAGATCCCGTCGACTGCCCGGCATGCAAAAGCTCCAGCCTGATCCAGGATGAGGACGTACTGGACACCTGGTTTTCCTCCGCCCTGTGGCCGTTTTCCACTCTCGGCTGGCCTGAGAAGACCGCGGAACTCAAAAAATTTTATCCCACCTCTGTGCTGGTAACCGCTTTTGACATCCTTTTTTTCTGGGTGGCCAGAATGATGATGATGGGCGTACACTTCATGGATCAGGTCCCATTCCGGCACGTGTACATCCACGCGCTGGTCAGGGACGCGTCCGGACAGAAAATGAGCAAGTCCAAGGGCAATGTTATTGATCCTCTGCTCATGATGGACAAGTATGGCACTGATGCCTTCAGGTTCACCCTGAGCGCTATGGCCGCCATGGGCAGGGACATTAAGATGAGCGAAGACCGGGTTGAGGGATACCGGCATTTTATCAACAAAATCTGGAATGCCGCACGGTTCAGCCTGATGCATCTGGATGAAAACAGCAGGAAATCAGGCTCGGAAGAGGAGATCGAAGGGCTGGCTCACCAATGGATCCTGCACAGTCTTGAAGAAATAAAGGCGCGGAACAGTGAGGCCGTAAAGGCCTACCGCTTCAATGACGCTTCCCAGCTCCTGTATCAGTTTGTATGGCATTCGTTCTGCGACTGGTACCTTGAACTGATCAAGCCTGAACTTTACGGCGATGACCCGGAACTTAAAGAAAAAGCGCGCGCCAACCTGCTCCAGGTCCTATCGGAAATAATTATCCTTCTGCATCCCATGATTCCTTTTGTTACTCAGGAAGTCTGGTCCAGACTGCCAGGAAAGACACAGACTGATTTAAGCCGGGTCCCTTACCCTGAAAAAAGACCCGGATGCGTTTTTCCGGAAGCCGCTGAAAACATGGAATTTCTGCAGCAGGCGGTTACTGCTGTACGCGGCATCAGAAGTGAGCTTAATATTGCTCCGGGCCTCAAACTTGAACTGCTCATTCGGGCTGAAGGCAAAGACCGTGAATTTCTTGAGGAGCACCGCGAGATGATCATGGGCCTGGCCGGAGTGGATAAGATGCATACCGGATCTGAGGTTGAACCTCCCAGAGGCTGCGCGGCCGCCGTGGTCAAGGGCTATGAGGTCCTCGTGCCCTTAAAGGGCGTAGTCGATATCCAGA